>NZ_JAGRQY010000289.1:0-932 GCF_018223905.1 Klebsiella sp. 28 | reverse complement strand
CCGCCTTCACGGATTGCGAAACGCAGACCGTCGTCCATCGCGATCGGGTGGATCAGGGTAACAACCATTTTGATGTTGTCGCCCGGCATTACCATCTCTACGCCTTCCGGCAGTTCGATGGTGCCAGTCACGTCAGTAGTACGGAAGTAGAACTGCGGACGGTAGCCTTTGAAGAACGGAGTATGACGGCCGCCTTCATCTTTGGACAGGATGTACACTTCAGATTCGAACTTGGTGTGCGGGTTGATGGTGCCCGGCTTAGCCAGTACCTGACCACGTTCGATTTCTTCACGTTTGATACCACGCAGCAGAACACCTACGTTCTCACCAGCACGGCCTTCGTCCAGCAGTTTGCGGAACATTTCAACGCCAGTACAGGTGGTTTTCGCGGTTTCTTTGATACCAACGATTTCAACTTCTTCACCTACTTTGATGATACCGCGCTCTACACGACCGGTAACAACGGTACCACGACCGGAGATGGAGAATACGTCTTCGATCGGCAGCAGGAACGGCTTGTCAATCGCACGCTCTGGTTCCGGGATATAGGTATCCAGGTGGCCAGCCAGTTCGATGATTTTCGCTTCCCACTCTGCGTCGCCTTCCAGCGCTTTCAGAGCAGAACCACGAACGATCGGGGTGTCGTCGCCCGGGAAATCGTACTGAGACAGCAGTTCACGAACTTCCATCTCAACCAGTTCCAGCAGCTCTTCGTCATCAACCATGTCGCATTTGTTCAGGAACACGATGATGTACGGAACGCCTACCTGACGACCCAGCAGGATGTGCTCACGAGTCTGCGGCATCGGGCCGTCAGTCGCAGCAACAACCAGGATCGCGCCGTCCATCTGCGCAGCACCGGTGATCATGTTTTTAACATAGTCGGCGTGGCCCGGGCAGTCTACGTGCGCGTAGTGGCGAGTCGGGGTGTC
>NZ_JAGRQY010000288.1:0-5375 GCF_018223905.1 Klebsiella sp. 28 | reverse complement strand
CCGCCATTAATTTGCCTTCCAGCACTTCGTTGGAATCAAAAACGTCATACACCACTTTAATCCCGGTCTCTTTTTCGAAATTCGCTACCGTGTCCGGCGCGATATAATCAGACCAGTTATAAACATGCAGGGTTTTTTGTTCGGCGGCGAGCGAACCGGCAGAGACGGCCATCAGCGCACCCGTAACCAGACCTGTTAACCATTTTTTACCAAAGGCGGTCATATCTCTTTTCCTTCTCAACGCCCGTTAACTTACGGGCTCAAATATACGCATTTCTACGCATGCAAAAATCATGCATATTTTTTCATTGCCTGAGAAAAGGAGAGCGGATCTCTCCCGGAGTGGTTGCTCGCAACTGGAAGCATCGCCAGAATAACTGTAGCCAGAATAAGAGGCTATAGCCCAGGTAAAAAAACGCCTTTTATCAAATTTTTATGCAATAACGGTCTACGTGATAAGCCAAAACGGCCTGAATGGCGGTGAATAATGCTTTAAAGAAAGGTTAAATGCAGAATAAAAGCGGGTAATACGCAGCCGCTGCGGNNGCCTTTGTACAGCAGCTGATTTGCGCCGGCTTCGAGGATTACCATCGAGATCTGCTCTTCGCTTTGGCGGAAGAACCAGGCGAACTGCTCCATGGTCACCCCTGGGCCGATAGACAGCGACTGGCAAACCACCAGCTTGGGCAAATTATCGTCCTGAATGTCGATAAACGCCTTCACGGTTAACGAGCTGGCGTTGATGGCCGAGAGATCCGCCGACAGCGCCAGCAGGGCAGACGGCTTCACCTCCGCCAGGGCGGAAAAGAGCACCACGTTGTCCACCAGGTCAATTTTGGCATCAAAAATACCGTCGAAATTCTGCATATGCGGCAGGTGCAATGCCTGACAGGAATCGCACTCAAAAAAGCTGATGCCGATTTCGTCCAGCCAGCGACGTAGCGTATCCAGACCTGGAACGACCAGTGAATCCATAGTGCCTGTGACCTCTTACAGTGGAAAAACGACGCCATAGCTTACGCAAAAAAAGCGCCGCATACCATGGCCGTCTTGCATCCGGCGGTTAGCCGCCTATTTTCAAACAGAATTCCGGCGTCGCCTGGCGCTCGATCCAGGCGATCATCTTGCCGGCGACATCCACGCCGGTGGTGGTTTCCACCCCTTCCAGCCCCGGCGAGGCATTCACCTCCATCACCAGCGGCCCGCGGGCGGCGCGTAAAATATCGACACCGGCGGCGTCCAGCCCGAGAGTTTGCGTTGCCTTGATGGCAATGGCCCGCTCCTCGTCGCTAATCTGCGCCACCGTGGCCATGCCGCCGCGGTGCAGGTTAGAGCGGAAATCCCCCTCTTTCGCCCGCCGCTCGATCGCCGCCACCACCTCATTGCCGACCACCAGGCAGCGGATATCGCACCCTTTCGCTTCGGCAATGTATTCCTGCACCAGAATATGAGCGTTCAGTCCGCGAAAGGCGTCGATCACGCTCTCCGCCGCCTGGCGGGTCTCCGCCAGCACCACGCCGATCCCCTGGGTGCCTTCCACCAGCTTCACCACCAGCGGCGCGCCGCCCACCATGGCGATCAGATCGCTGGTGTCATCCGGGGAGTGAGCGATGCCGGTCAATGGCAGATCGATGCCCTGGCGCGCCAGCAGCTGCAGCGAGCGCAGCTTATCGCGAGCGCGGGTAATAGCGACCGACTCATTCAGCGGATAGCTTCCCAGGAGCTCAAACTGGCGCAGGGCCGCGGTGCCATAGTAGGTGATCGCCGAGCCAATGCGCGGGATCACCGCATCAAAGTGCGGCAGCTGACGCCCTTTGTAGTGGATCGACGAGGCCACCGGGCTGACGTTCATATAACAGGAAAGCGGATCGAGGATCTCGATCTGATGACCGCGCTGTTGCGCTGCTTCGCGCAGGCGCCGACATGAATAAAGCGTTCCATCCCGGGATAATATGGCAATTTTCATCCTGCACCTCTGCGAAAAGACCCGCTCTGGCGGGCCTCAGCTATCGAACACACTTTCACCTTTCCTGCGGCCGGCGGCGGATATCACCTGGCCGGAGCAGCAGTGTACACGTAATCAGCGCGTTGCCCACCCCTGCTTATGCAGATAGTCAAGAATAAACGGACGACTCTCTTTCACGATAGTGCGCCGGATATGGTCGCTCCAGGTATCGCGGCGGGCGTTGCTGCCGCACGACAGATAATAGTGCGCCAGCTGTTCGTCATACTCCGCCAGCAGCGCGTTATCAAGCGGCTGATAGCGGTTCTCATGCACCAGCATGGCCGCCGGCATCCGCGGCTTGATATCCGGGTTATCCGCCGGCCAGCCAAGGCAAAGACCGAACAGCGGCAGGACGTGCTGCGGCAGCTCCAGCAGCTCTGTGACGGCCTCAATGCTGTTGCGCAACCCGCCGATATAGACGCCCCCTAGTCCGAGGGACTCGGCGGCGGTCAACGCGTTTTGCGCCAGCAGCGCCGTATCGACAACGCCGATCAGCAGCTGTTCCGCCAGCCCCAGCTGCGCCTGTGGGCAGATCTGCAGGTGGCGATTAAAGTCGGCGCAGAAGACCCAAAACTCCGCTGCCTGGGCGACGTGCTGCTGGCCGCCGGTCAGCGGGACCAAACGTTCACGCAGGGCCGGGTCAGTAATACGGATGATGGAGGTGCACTGTAAAAAACTCGAGGTAGATGCCGCTTGCGCGCTGGCGATAATCTCTGCGCGCTGTTCGTCGCTCACGGGGGCATCGGTGAAGTGGCGGATGGAACGGTGGCTGCGCAGCAGCTCAATGGTCGGCGTCATTACGTTTTTCTCTGTCAGACAAGGATTCAGGCTTTGGAGAGTGCGTTAACTGCGGGGCCACGATCTGCGCCATCCGCCACATCACGACGAGGGCGGCGGGGATCATCAGCACGATCCCGGCAAAGAGCATCACCAGCGCCGCGGTCGGGCTGGCAATGGGCGCAGGCAGCTGGACATACTGGTTAAGGGAGAGCCAGGCGAGGGTTAACAGCCCCATCCCGAGGATCTCAACCAGCAGAATGCTTTTCGGCAATGGGGCAAATTTTCGCATCACGCCTCTCCGGTTGATAAACGCGGCGCGCCAGCCAATTCCACCGCGCCGTCGGGCCAGTATACGGGTTTTGACAGTCCGACATTTATCAAACATAGCCGTAAACCATCGAAGTAAAAGGCAGAACCTTCTTTCCCTCCCCGCCCGTTGCAGGCATCATAAGCGCCATTCGCCATCCGGCTGAGGTTTAAGGAGAGAAGCAATGTTTACCGTTATTTTTGGTCGTCCAGGCTGCCCTTACTGCGTTCGCGCTAAAGAACTGGCAGAAAAACTGACCAACGAGCGTGATGATTTCAACTACCGCTACGTGGATATTCATGCCGAAGGCATCAGCAAAGCTGACCTGGAAAAAACCGTTGGCAAACCGGTTGAAACCGTGCCGCAGATTTTCGTCGACCAGAAACACATCGGCGGCTGCACCGATTTTGAAGCCTGGGCAAAAGAGAATCTCGGCCTGTTTGCCTGAGTCAATTTATTTGCTCGATGAATGACTGCGCCAGGTATCAAGCCAGGCGCAGATAAACAAAAAGCACAATGCCCCAAGCGCGCACCAGAACACGGCGCTCAACACCCACGCCATCTCCTGCCAGAACGTCCGGTGGGTCACGAAGAACAGCCGCATCGTCACCATGCAGACCGGAGCCGCCAGTATCGCGCCGAGCAAAGGACGCAGCACCCGCCGTCCGGGAGAGAGACAGCTCGCCGCCGCCCCTGGCAGCAAAAAGAAGAGCAGGCCCAGCTCCGGGTTGCCGCTGGCGCGAAATGCCCCTTTCATATGTAACAACAACGATAAGCACACCACAATGAACAGAACGAAGCCACAGATAATGCCGGCCCAACTACGCTCAGATTTCACCGTATCCTCCTGATGTTGCCTCTAACTCACGTCCACGTCGCCCAGTCAGATAAAGCATTTCGGCAATCCATGCCAATAACTCCCCTACCAGCCTAAAAACGATTGTCACTAGCCGCCGCATCCAGGAAGGATTAAACTAGCGGTATATTTTTGCTGGTTATAACAGGGTGCCAGAATAGGTTCGCGACAACGCGAACGCCTGAGCAACCTTAGACCAAATAACCATTTCCTTCAACAACTTACTAGTAAATGAGAAGTTGGCTTTCGTGAATATAAACGTCGCAGATTTGTTAAACGGGAATTACATCCTGTTATTATTCGTTGTACTTGCATTAGGACTATGCCTGGGAAAACTGCGTCTCGGCTCAGTACAACTTGGTAATTCCATTGGCGTTTTAGTCGTTTCTCTATTATTAGGCCAGCAGCATTTCGCGATTAACACCGATGCCCTTAATCTCGGCTTTATGCTGTTTATTTTTTGCGTTGGCGTAGAAGCCGGGCCCAACTTTTTTTCTATTTTTTTCCGCGACGGGAAAAACTACCTGATGCTGGCGCTGGTGATGGTCGGCAGCGCGATGCTGATCGCCATGGCGCTGGGTAAAGTGTTCGGCTGGGATATCGGGCTCACCGCCGGTATGCTGGCAGGCGCCATGACCTCCACCCCGGTGCTGGTGGGCGCGGGCGACACCCTGCGCCATTTCGGCCTGCCCAGCGATCAGCTGGCGCAGTCGCTTGACCATCTGAGCCTCGGCTATGCCCTGACCTATCTGGTTGGTCTGGTGAGCCTGATCGTCGGCGCCCGCTATATGCCCAAGCTGCAGCATCAGGATCTGCAGACCAGCGCCCAGCAAATCGCCCGCGAGCGCGGCCTCGATACCGATTCCAAACGTAAAGTCTACCTGCCGGTGATCCGCGCCTACCGCGTCGGCCCGGAGCTGGTGGCCTGGGCGGATGGCAAAAATCTGCGCGAACTGGGTATTTACCGCCAGACCGGCTGCTATATTGAACGCATTCGTCGCAACGGCATTCTGGCCAACCCGGACGGCGACGCGGTGCTGCAGATGGGTGACGATATTGCGCTGGTGGGTTACCCGGACGCCCACGCCCGCCTCGACCCGAGCTTCCGCAACGGTAAAGAGGTGTTCGACCGCGATCTGCTCGACATGCG
Organism: Klebsiella sp. 28; assembly: GCF_018223905.1. Taxonomy (NCBI): domain Bacteria; kingdom Pseudomonadati; phylum Pseudomonadota; class Gammaproteobacteria; order Enterobacterales; family Enterobacteriaceae; genus Klebsiella; species Klebsiella sp. 28. The sequence goes on along the minus strand of NZ_JAGRQY010000288.1, from coordinate 277 downwards.
CATCGTCACTGAAGAGATAGTGGTCAAAAACCACAACGCCGTCGGCCGCCGCCTGGCGCAGCTCAAGCTTACCGACCACGGCTGCTTCTTAAACCGGGTTATTCGCAGCCAGATCGAGATGCCTATCGACGATAACGTCGTACTGAACAAAGGCGACGTGCTGCAGGTCAGCGGCGACGCCCGCCGCGTAAAAACCGTGGCCGACCGCATCGGCTTTATCTCCATTCACAGCCAGGTGACCGATCTGCTGGCCTTCTGCGCCTTCTTTATCGTTGGC
>NZ_JAGRQY010000287.1:0-2094 GCF_018223905.1 Klebsiella sp. 28 | reverse complement strand
TCGCCGGACAGTGCAGCGTGACGCCCGCCGCCTCGCGCAGCAGACCAAACAGGCGCTGGCCGACATCGTGGAGTTCAACCACCTGGCCCAGCGCCGACAGGCCATAATCCGCGGCCGCCAGATTCACAAACCCGGCATGACCGCGGTCGCTGACGTGTACTCGCTGGATGGGCGTCGCGCGTTCGGCGAAAGTGGAAGCGGTCAGTCGCAGCCAGGAGAGCGTCAGCCTTACGCTTGAGGGCGGCGAAATCATTAACGGTAAGCTGCTGGTGGCGGCGGACGGTTCCCGTTCGGCACTGGGCGCCCGCTGCGGCATCAGCTGGCAGCAGCAGCCGTATGAGCAGATAGCGATCATTGCTAACGTCAGCACCGCGTTGCCCCACGAAGGTCGCGCCTTCGAGCGCTTTACCGAGCATGGCCCGCTGGCGATGCTGCCGATGTCGCAAGGGCGCTGCTCGCTGGTGTGGTGTCATCCGCAGTCGCGCCGCGATGAGGTGCAGAGCTGGTCTGACGAACGCTTTTGTCAGGAGCTGCAGCAGGCGTTCGGCTGGCGGCTGGGGCGTATTACCCACGCCGGGAAGCGCAGCGTTTATCCGCTGGCCCTCACCACCGCCAGCCGCGCGGTGTCGCACCGCCTGGCGCTGGTCGGCAACGCGGCGCAGACGCTGCACCCGATCGCCGGGCAGGGCTTTAATCTCGGCCTGCGCGATGTGATGAGCCTGGCGGAATTACTCGCTGACGCCCATCTCAGCGGCGAAGATGTCGGTCATTATCCGCTGCTGTGCCGCTATCAGGCGCGCAGGGCAGCGGATAAAGCCGCCACCATCGGCGTGACCGATGGGCTGGTGCATCTGTTTGCCAACCGTTGGGCGCCGCTGGTGGCGGGGCGCAACGTCGGTCTGATGGCGATGGAATTATTTACCCCGGCGCGCGATGCGCTGGCGCAGCGTACCCTCGGTTGGGTTCCCCGTTAAGGAGTAGAACGTGCAAAGTGTTGATGTTGCCATTGTTGGCGGTGGAATGGTGGGGCTGGCGGTAGCCTGCGGTCTACAGGGTAGCGGCCTGCGCGTCGCAGTGCTGGAGAAAGCAGAGCCGCGACCGCTGGCCGCCGATGCGCCGCCGGCGCTGCGCGTTTCGGCAATTAATGCCGCCAGCGAAAAGCTGCTGACGAAGCTGGACGTCTGGCGCGAGATCGTCCCCCAGCGGGCCAGCTGCTATCACGGTATGGAAGTGTGGGATAAAGACAGCTTTGGCCACATTAGCTTCGATGACCAGAGCATGGGCTTTAGCCACCTTGGCTATATTATCGAAAATGCCGTAGTGCATCATGCATTGTGGCAGAAGGCGCAGCGTTGCGCTGACGTTACCCTGCTGGCTCCGGCGGAACTTCAGCAGGTGGCGTGGGGCGAGAATGAAGCCTTTCTCAGCCTGCAGGACGGCAGCATGCTGACCGCGCGGCTGGTGATCGGCGCCGATGGTGCCAATTCATGGCTGCGCAATAAAGCCGATATTCCGCTGACCTTCTGGGATTACCATCATCATGCGCTGGTGGCGACCATCCGTACCGCTGAGCCGCATCAGGCGGTGGCCCGCCAGGCGTTCCATGGCGACGGGATCCTCGCCTTCCTGCCGCTCAGCGATCCGCACCTGTGCTCGATCGTCTGGTCGCTATCGCCGGGGGAAGCGCAGCGGATGCAGCAGGCTGATGAAACCACCTTCAACCAGGCGCTGAATATCGCGTTCGATAATCGCCTTGGCCTCTGCCAGCTGGCAAGTGAACGTGAAGTTTTCCCGCTGACCGGCCGCTATGCCCGTCAGTTTGCCGCCCACCGGCTGGCGCTGGTCGGCGATGCCGCGCATACCATCCATCCGCTGGCCGGGCAGGGGGTCAACCTCGGTTTTATGGATGCCGCCGAGCTTATTGACGAGCTGAAGCGCCTGCACGCTCAGGGCAAAGATATCGGCCAGCATCTTTATCTGCGCCGCTACGAGCGCAGCCGCAAGCACAGCGCGGCGCTGATGCTGGCGGGCATGCAGGGCTTCCGCGAAATGTTCTCCGGGAGCCATCCGGCGAAGAAATTTCTTCGCGATGTG
>NZ_JAGRQY010000286.1:0-1141 GCF_018223905.1 Klebsiella sp. 28 | reverse complement strand
GAAAATAAGAGTAAGTTAAAATATATCATGTAAAAATGAGGAGTAATCATGACTAAAAATATTGAAAGTAAAAATACATCTACTGAGTTGTTCTATGATCTTGCAAAGCGTTCTTTTGAAGCGAGCTGGAAAACAATGCAGGATATGTGTAGTGACGGCATTTCGCATCTTGTCGATGATGCTGATTTTATGAGTGCATTTATAAGGATAACGATTAATCATGTTTGTCATAACTTTGACAAGTTAACCGCGCAGGAAGGCCATCATGGGAATATTGAAGAGGTTAACTACGAAGAAGTAGCAGAACGGCTTGTGCGTAATGCTTGGGTGTTTTGTTAACACTAACTGTTTTTTTATTAAATACTAAAAATCAAAAAAGAGGATATAGATGAAGAAAGATAATCTGAGTAAAAAAGATGAAACGATGATATTCGCCATTTCAGCAACGCTAATGTTGTATGTGGACAGGATATACAGCATGGCAAGTGTAAACAAAGATGATGCAATGATTTATGTAAATGATGAAGATGTTGTTGAGTTTGCACTACGAATCCACATGAAGGAAGTATTAACTGAGTTTGAGTATTACAAGGCTGCTTATGGTACAGGAAAGGAAAAGTATGAATATATAAATATAACAGAGCTATTAAAAAGGGTGATGTTTTTTCATGATTTATATGTCAAGGATATGTTGATAAGAAATATAGAGTCGGGACGATCTTTTGATGATTATAGTGTTTTGGACTGGGATATGGACATAAATAGATAATATCAGTAATGTTATTCAGAGGGATACATGAGTATATCTAAAATGTGTTACCGGAATGGATTCCGGTAATACGTACTCTGACTATATGAGGTGAAACTAGTTTCTGATGAAGTGACCTATTAGCGAATAAGCAAGTGAATTTTTGGAACACACTTAAAAGTTAATAGCCAGTTGATAAGATATTTTTTAGTATTAAAAACCACTTGCATCGAAATTTATGAAACCTATTTTCGATTTTTAACTTAATTGACATATTAATGAACAATGTTATATGTAAATAATAAAGTCTGATAAAAAAATAAATAAGGTTCATATAAAAAGACTTACTATTTTTAGTAGAAGACTGAAGGGCGCTTGTGAGAGGTTTCAAAT
>NZ_JAGRQY010000285.1:0-1394 GCF_018223905.1 Klebsiella sp. 28 | reverse complement strand
TCACCGTTCTTGCAGAATACGGTCTTTAATTATCTGTTCACTGAATATGATGCGTTATCCGCCGCTTTGATTACGTTTGTCATGGGCTGAGAGGGGCAAGTAATTCGGGCCCCTGATTTTTCACATTGCCGACCGCCCGCGTTACCGGGTGCCAGGTAAAATCGTCGGCGGAAACGGCTCCGTCGCTGGCTATCTCCGCCGCTTCCGCGCCGGTGACATCCTGCCTCATCCATTCCCGGGCGGCTTCAGGCGCCAGGACCAACGGCCGACGGTCATGAATATCGACAAGACCGCGATCGGCGGCGGCCGTCACGATCAAGAATCCTTCGGCATGGTCCCCACGTTCGAACGGAGTCCGACCAATCGCGGCCATAAAAATTGGCTGGCCATCCTTACGCTGGATAAAGTATGGCTGCTTTGTATTTCCTTCCTTTTTCCACTCAAACCAGCCGTCGGCGAAGCAGATCGCCCGTCCGTGCTCCCACAGCGGCTTGAACATCCTGCTGGAGGCTGCAGTCTCAACCCGGGCATTAATCAGCGGCGGTTTATCCCACCATCCTGGCGCATAGCCCCAGTAAACGGCATCGAGATGGAGTTGCTCATCGCGTTCATTGAGGAGTAAAACTTTTGTCCCGGGCGCGACGTTATAGCGCCCGATAGGCGCCGGGTCCCAGGCAATATCTCGTTCGGCCGCTTCAACGAGATGCGCCAGGTATTCCTCCCGGCTTTGCGCTTGCGCAAAACGTCCGCACATAGCCACCTCCAGCGTGATGTCTGACTAACAGTATAGATCAGCTGCAAAACGGTGTTTTCACCTGCCCAAATACCACGCTCCTTCCACGTTAGTAGACCATTATTTCAGGCCGTCATCTTGCCTGACGTCGCGACAGTACACGCTGGGCGTTAGGCCTGGCATCGTCCGTTTATGCTTCATCGTTATTACCCTAACGCCTGTCTGATAAAGGAAATCGTTTTTACTCTTTTTATTATCTTTCAGAATTATCGCACGGAGTTTTACCTTTGTCTGAAATGGTTGTCGCTGGGTTGTATTTGAAAACATCCACCCCTTATTATTTAAAAAATCATCTTTATCTTTTAAAAGGTTGTTATGAGTAACTTACTATTATTAGTCCTGGCGGTGGTGTTATTGTTTACATCTTTGTTTTTTGGCCCGTCCTATGTTAGAGAAAGAAGAAAAATGAAGATGCGCTTTAATAAATTCCGACGTTAACCGATCCTTCCTGCGGAAAGCGCAAGAGCAACAGATGAGAATCTCGTTAACTCTTGTTTGGTAGCTATTTGGAATTTTTTCATAATATTGATTTTGTGAGAGAAGATCGTCTTATGACTGATGCCCAGTTTTTGCGCTATCTGCTGATTGTTCATTCCCGTTC
>NZ_JAGRQY010000284.1:0-2510 GCF_018223905.1 Klebsiella sp. 28 | reverse complement strand
CAATAACAAGTTGTTTAATTTTTTTTTGGGGGGGGGGAGCCCCCCAAATTTTCTTAATCAAGATAGCTCTCGTCTTCCTCATATCGACATTGAACGTAATATTTACCCACATCCCTAAGTGTCCATTTCTTGATCAGGTTTGCTTGTTGCAACGCAGACAGAAATAACTCCGCCTCTTGAGGTTTATCAAGATTCAATGTTGCGCTCTTTTGATAAAATATTTTTGTGTATTCTTTTTCTTCCAACCTACTCACGAAGTGTGCAATCTCCGTTCTGCTACGGTAACCATTTTTTAATAATTTAATTATTACATAAATAGTGAAATTATCATCTGTAGATGTATTAACTAAGGCAATAAGTCCCTCATTAGAAATAGTTAATTCCTCAAATAAAGATAGCTCATAATGCTCACGGCATTTGAATAAAATTGAAGATTTTTCTTGCAAAGTGAATACATGGGAATTATTAATTCCAATCAATGACTCCTTAAAAAAAACATCATCTTGATTAACGCAAAGATAATATTCTATATTGGGGAAAAAATTGTCTTTAAATTGTGAAAACCACAAAACAAATGGCTCGATTCTTTTCAAATCATTATTCGAAATAAAATATTGTATGGCTTGTTTAAAAGTCTCGGGATCCAGTTCTATTTTTCTATTTTTTATCAAGCGGTAAAGGTTTTTCAAACTCATGCGCTCATCCCAGTGATGGGTATTAATATAAACTGGCTCTAATATGGCAGCATACGCGCTATCACTGAGGTTATCATTGCAGATAACTTTCATATATAGAAGGTCATAGCGATCTCCTTCCATCAAATTTATTGCCTCTTGGCTTAATACATCAGCATAATTTTCAATATACTGCGTTAGTATCTCAAGGTTGCACTCTTCGCAAATATAGGCCAATAACGCTTCCCATCCTGGCGTTACATGATCATATCGATAGAACAGATCGTGATATGATAATTCGTTACCATCAACATCAATATATTCTGGGAATTCATTTAGCCCGGTCACGGTGAATTGCATTTTTTCGAGTATTAAGATTTTGAGTTCATCGCTGAGATCTGAATGTGTAATCACTGAAACAATAGCATTACTGCTTTCTTTTGAGTCTATAAAAATATCTTTTACAAAGATATTAATGTTGTCGTTTACGTAAACTTTTATTTTGGAAAGTTGATGTTTATCCAATAATGACCACGGTAAATCATCTACCATTTCACAAGTAACATTGTCACTCTGCAATAATCCAGCAACAACAACTCGATAAGTGGCCCTGTCCAGAGGGTACATTTGATGATCGCCAATGAAATTCAAGGCTTTCATTTCATTCGGAGTAACTGGCAAGTAAATATCATGATAAATAACTTGAAGTTGTTCTATATTGTGAAGAAAATATTGAAGATTGTTAGGTTCTACTTCAGAGACTAAACTGAAACCAAGATCCTCGATAAATTTTTGATAGTTTTTTTGATCAGTAGATATATCCGGTGAAACTAAAGCTATCATTTTCGAAGCAATTGATTTGGAAATAGCGTTATGTTCCTGTTCCTTAAGAACGGAGATCATCTTATCCAGATACTTATTTTCACTCAGTGAGGAGACTACTAAACGAGTAAAATAATCAACGTTAATAAAACGGTCTTCTAATATCTTAAAAATAGCTATTATTACTGATGCAGGTTGACGAAAAATCATCGCTATCATCGCCGACAAGGTTTTATGATCTTGGTTATCTTGACTATCAAGTAAAAAGGCAATGATTTGATGATGTAATGCACCTTCACGATATTGGTAATGTTGACCAACCAGTTCGGCTAACACATCTTTAGAATTATCCAACAAGAAGGTTTGGTTTGCCTCTTCGCATCCGATGTAGCGACCAACCGCTTTAATATAGTCGTTGTCATTAGCAGAGATCGTCCCCTGATTAAAGATGGAGCGGAACATCATAAAATCCTGCATGATGTATCCATTGGTTAGTAAATAGTAGAGCGCTTCAAAACCACCGAAGCGGAATCCATTGCGAATAGTCTCTAACTGCTCTGGATCTATTATTGTTCTATCATCGCATGTTGCAATATATTCTTCAGCAATTGTTCTAAAGTTTTCCCAACCAATTATCTTCAGTAAATTCGCTAAAGAAATAGCATTCCTGGTTCGAATGTTTTCTTTCAGTTCTTCAATTTCTTTTGTTGTTTTTTTATATGCATCATCTCTATTGCTGGAAATAAGAATATTTCTTTGTTTGTACTCTTCAATTATCGAAGTTGAGTCAATCTTAGCTAATTGGTGCTGATTTCCATTAAATGGATATCCTATATAAAGTGACGAGTTTTGTTCAAAGTAGTTGATAAATTCATGTTCACTATTATAAAAGCTTTCTGCTGAGAACTTTATATAACGCTGATGATAATTCCCTGTATCTTTTATAAAATAAACTATAGGCCATAATTCTGGGGAAATAAATCTACTAATAATCTGTTTACGTAATTCTGCATC
>NZ_JAGRQY010000283.1:0-2919 GCF_018223905.1 Klebsiella sp. 28 | reverse complement strand
CGATGAAATATGAGTCTGACGGCGGGCCGGGTATCGCCGCGATCATGACCTTTCTGCTGGGCTCGAGTGAAGCGCTGAAAGATCGCTATGACTTTATGAAGTTCATGGTCTTCCAGTGGCTGACGGGGGCGACGGACGGTCACGCAAAAAACTTCTCAATTTACCTGTTGCCCGGCGGCAGCTACCGCTTAACACCGTTCTACGACATTATTTCGGCGTTTCCGGTGCTGGGCGGCACGGGACTGCATCTGCGCGATCTGAAGCTGTCGATGGGGCTCAATGCTACAAAAGGGCGTAAAACAGAGATTAACGCCATCTATCCGCGTCATTTTCTGGCGACGGCCAAAGCGGTGAACTTTCCCCGGGAGCAGATGCTGGCGATCCTCCAGGAGTTTGCCGGGCATGTGCCGCAGGCAATCGAAAGCGCTCGCCGGACGCTGCCGGCGGACTTTTCCAGCCACGTCTGGCAGGCCATTACAGAGAACATGCTGAAGCTGCACGCCCGCCTGCAGCAAGGGCTGCAGGCGCTATAGCAGAGCCGGCTGGCGGCTAGCTCTGCGGCTGCCCCCAGCGGCTGCGCAAATAGTTAACCGCCTGCCGGGTTTGCGGCTGATTGAGGTTGTTTTCGCGGAACAGGATGGTGCCCTGGATCTGCGGCAGAGTCTCATTGAGATCGAGCTGCTTTTTCAGCTCCGGCACGCCGCCATCCACCGTCCAGTCAGGCTCATTTTTGGACGGTTCACCCACCTTGTACAGCGCCACGCCGATATACAGCCGGGTATGCGTCGGTTTAACCACCTCGGCCCACCAGTTGGCCAGCACATCATAGCGCGCGGCATCGCGGGCAAACGGCCAGTAGATCTGCGGCGCGATGTAGTCGAGCAGTCCCTGCTGCACCCAGCTGCGGGTATCGGCATAGGATTCATCATAGGCGGCCGCGCCCCGGGTATCCGACCCCGCCGGATCGTGCGAGCGGTTGCGCCACACCCCGGCCGGGCTCACGCCAAACTCGACGTTCGGATTGAGCTTTTTGATGGTGGTGGAAACCTGGGCTATGAGCTGCTGGGTGTTATGCCGCCGCCAGTCGCCCTTCGAGGCATAGCCCTGCCCGTAACGGCGGAAAGTCTCGTTGTCGTTAAGCGGTGAAGAGGCGGTTTCGGTGTAGAAATAGTCGTCGAACTGCACGCCGTCAATCGGGTAGTTCTGCACCACTTCAGCGACGATGCTGGTGATCCAGTCCCGTGCTTCGGGAATGCCCGGGTCGAGGACAAAGCGATCGCTGGCGGTGCGGATCCAGTTACGGTGCAGGACGAACACGCTGGCCGGTACCTGGGTGAGGGTGTTGTTCAGCTCGGCAATCGTCGACGGTTTGGTGTTGACCGAGACGCGGTAGGGGTTAAACCACGCGTGAACCTTCATGCCGCGCTTGTGCGCTTCATCCAGCATAAACTGCAGCGGATCGTAGCCAGGGTATTCGCCGATTTTGCCGGTCAGCATATCGGACCACGGCAGAATATCCGACCGCCAGAGCGCCGTACCGTCCGGTTTCACCTGGAAAAAGACGGTGTTGATCCCCAGGCGCTGCAGGTTATCGAGTTTAGCGATCAGCGCCAGCTTCTGCTGCGTGATGCGGCTCTCCGGCGTGCTGGCGATAATCGACCCGACCGGCGGCCAGTCAAGGCGCGAAACGGTGGTGAGCCACACGCCGCGCACCGGCTCCCGGTGCGCCTGCCCGGCTTTGACGGCGGCAGCGTTCGGCGGCGTGACAAGGGATTTAGGGGCTTTACTGGTGCAGCTGAACAGCATGCCAGCGGCGATGAGCGCCGCGCCTGCCAGCGCCACTTTGCTGGCTAAGGGGAATCGACGAGAATGGCTGATGATGAACTCCCGTGTACTCAGATCGTCGCGTGTAGGCGCTATTCTCTTACGATTCGCCGGTCAGAGCAATTCCTTCATCCGCTTCATCCGTCGGTTCGCCATCGCCTAGTCATAATGCAAGGTATAGGTCGCGACGGCCGACACCTGACCGGCGGTGATCCGGGAACGTGTCTGGTAGTAGCGGGCAGTGAGCGGCAGGGTAAACCGGCCCGCGCTCGCGCTGCCCAGCGTCATCTCATGATTCAGTACGACCGGCTGACGATGGTAAAGCAACTGCACGCCAATACCCTGCGCCCGATCGTCGGTGGCGTCATTGCGCAGAACGCCATGCCCCCGGGCGGTGAGGGGCTCCGCGCCGTCAACACGCAGGGAAATAGTCACAGCGCTGTTGCAATCCAGTTGCAGCGCGAAAGGGGTGTCGCCGGTGGTTTTGCCGACGCCGCCGAAGTGGTCAAGCATCGCCGCAGGGAGCTTAATCAGGGCTGGCGTGGCGTCATTCACTGAACATCCCGCGGTGCTGATCCTGCCGGTTAAGTCTAACGCGGCCAGCGGGGTATGCTCCGCCATTAAAAAGCGCTCGCTGTGATACTCAAGCTCGCCCGGTGTCGCCGCGGGACCGGTTTTAATGAGCTCAATCGTCAGGCGGAAATAGCCCAGTTTCCACACCGCATCGGGCAAGGCGGCGGGATTGTCCACCCGTTGGCTAAACGGCGAGGGCGTCGGCCGGTCAGGAAAGCCGCCATAGCCGCCGATAGCGCGCAGCGATACGCGAACGCCAATGCCGGCGAGGTTAGTTTGATAAACCGTCGGTCGCGTCACTCCCCCGGACAGCAGACTGTCCAGCAGCAGCGGTGACAGCCCGTGCGGATCGTCCGCGCAGCGGATCCACTGTTCGCCGCCGTCGCTAAGGCGGTTCCAGGCGAAACTTTTATGATACAGCGGGGTGCCGGGTCTGGCGTCAGCCGGAACCGTGAGCTGCCCCACGTTCAGCCGAAGGGTGGAGGCCTGGCCGCGGACAAACACTGGCGTACAGGCCCATCC
>NZ_JAGRQY010000282.1:0-829 GCF_018223905.1 Klebsiella sp. 28 | reverse complement strand
CGGCTACTTTGTATATAATATTTTTTAAGTGGTTGCGTTTATTTTTAAATTTATTATTTTCTTTATATCATTTTATTAAACAATGGAGATATAAAGGAAATGAAAAAAACAGTATTAATTAAAAACATAAAAAGTAAAAAAGGTTTCTCACTTTTAGAACTATTACTTGTTCTTGGTATTATCGCAGCGTTAGTGGTAGCAGCATTTATCGTATATCCTAAAGTGCAAGCATCACAACGTTCACAAGCTGAGAGTAATAACATCGCAACAATCCAAGCTGGTGTTAAAGCCCTTTATACTTCCGCTTCAAGCTTTACTGGTTTGAATAACTCAGTAGCAGTTCAAGCGAAGATCTTCCCTGACAACATGTTAAGCGGTTCAGGTAACTCTGCAACACCAATCAACGCATTCAAAGGTGCTGTAACATTAGGTGTAGCTAACACTGGTCCATCATCAGCAGCAGGTTCTTCTTTCACAATTACTTATGATAACGTACCAGCAGCAGAATGTACTAAGATCATGACAGCAACAGCAGGTAACTTCTACATTGCTCAAGTAGGCTCTACAACTGTTAAACCAGCAGGTGGAACGCTTGACGTAGCGGCAACAGCAGGTGCTTGTTCTGACGCTAACAGTAATACATTGATCTTCACTTCTATTTAACAACAATGTTTTAATAAATTATTTTTTTTGGCTCCTTATTTAAAGGGGCCTTTTTTATCATTTATTGGTTTTTATTCTTCTATATATAGTTCTTCTTTCATCTTGATTTTTGTTTGTTATTTGATAATTAATTAATACGTGAAAATAAAAAGGACGATGAAAATGA
>NZ_JAGRQY010000281.1:0-640 GCF_018223905.1 Klebsiella sp. 28 | reverse complement strand
ATTAAATACCACCACAGCTTACAAGATTTGAATATGGAGTTATTCATCTGTGATGATAAAATGAAATACAATTAATATAAAATAATGTCAAATTTAATTCAATGAAAGTTGAATACATATAACATTTTATACTTATACAATGACTTCTATATTCCATTAAGTTTTTCGGCCTTTCATACTAGCCAGAAATAACATTCCGTTTCTTTTAAATCTTTCTTTATCATCTGGATGTAGGTGGGGTATCTCTAGTAGCATACCTAAAACAAGATCCTTATCCACCGTAAAAACATCACAATCAAGAGCCTTGGCAACTTCAGCCCCTAAAATTATTTTCTGACGTGTCTCTATCTGTTTAGCTTCTTTCTTAGACTTATATTGCAAACGATTTAAACGCATCTGAGCAGATGCTAATTGCTGCTCCAGTGTCTTTTTTATTCGTGGTTTCTTTCTGGTTTGCTCTTTATCTGAAATATCACTCATTTTCTATCCTCTTATAGTTCCATGATACATATATATTTCTTATATATATGTTAGTCAATGAGGATATTTGAAAAATTGGATTATTATTTCTTTTTATACGATGGGAACTTTTCTTTTAAAATGTTAAAGCAGTTGATAACATTTTCATGCTCTACTGAAA
>NZ_JAGRQY010000280.1:0-1175 GCF_018223905.1 Klebsiella sp. 28 | reverse complement strand
CCGGCTGGGCGTGAAAACGGCGATCGGCAGGATCGCGGAATTCCGCCTCACAAGGGGAACAGAGCGGGAACGGCGCCATTGCGGTGAAGGGCCGGTCGTAGGGCATGGCGCGAATAATGGTCAACCGCGGGCCGCAGTGGGTGCAGTTGATAAAGGGGTAGCGGTAGCGGCGTGCCCGGGGATCGTTCATCTCCGCGAGGCACGCCGGGCAGGTCGCGGCATCGGGCACAATCTGAGTCCGCATCCGTCCCGCCCCGCTCTCGCGGATGGTGAAATCCTGCGGCGTGGCCGCCCAGCGATAGGGAATGCAGGCGGTACTGTCGATCCGCGCCAGCGGCGGGCAGTGGTCAGCCAGAGCGGCAGTAAAACCGTCGTCGCCCCCGACCAGCCGCACCAGTACGCCGTCGCCGTCGTTACAGACATCGCCGCAGCGGGCCTGCGCCCGGGCCAGCTGCCAGACAAAGGGGCGGAACCCCACCCCCTGCACTTTACCGCGAATGCGGATTTGCACCCCGTTCATGCCTTGACTTACCAGGCCAGCGCCGTACGGCGACGTTTCTCGATATTCATCTGCTCAAGTTTGTTGCGGTCAACGCACACCAGGGCATGCGTCGGGCAGACTTCCATGCAGGCCGGGCCGCTCTCGCGGTGGAAGCAGAGATCGCACTTGTTGGCTTCGGCTTTTTCCGCCACGACGTTCAGTCCGGCGCCGCTATGGCGGATCACCGGGCGCACCACCACCTCCATCGCCCCGTACGGGCAGGCGACGACGCAGGTTTTGCAGCCGATGCAACGCTCCTGCATCACATGGACAAAGCCTTTATCGCGGCTGATGGCGCCGTTCGGGCAGACATTGGCGCAGGGGGCGTCTTCACACTGACGGCAGGCGGTCGCCGTGGAAACATTGACCCCTTTGATCACGTGAATACGCGGCTGAAAGGTGTGAGGCGTCAGGGAGGCGCAGTCCTGATGTTCCTGATGGGATACCACGCAGGCCACTTCGCAAGTGCGACAGCCGATACATTTGCTCGCATCGGCGATAATGAAACGGTTCATCCATTTCTCCAGCAGTAAGAAGGTTACGCGCCGGAGTATGCATAATACGTTCCAATTTTTTAATATATTGATTATAAAGACTATTATAGCTGCGGTTTGCTGTCATCGTCAGTAGTGAC
>NZ_JAGRQY010000028.1:0-12658 GCF_018223905.1 Klebsiella sp. 28 | reverse complement strand
CCCCCGCCCCCATCCCGGCCAGGCTGGCGTCAATGCGATCGCACCCCTCTTCCACCGCGACGATCGAGTTCGCCACCCCGAGGCTCAGATTATGATGGGCATGCATCCCGGTGGCGGTCTCCGGCTTCAGCACCGCCTTCAGGGCGCGGAAGCGGTCGCGAATGTCGTTCATGTTCATCGCCCCGCCGGAATCCACCACATAGATACAGGTCGCGCCATAAGATTCCATCTTCAGCGCCTGCTGCGCCAGCGCCTGCGGGGAGATCATATGGCTCATCATCAGAAAACCGACGGTGTCCATCCCCAGCTCGCGGGCAAAGGCAATATGTTGCGCGGCGACGTCCGCTTCGCTGCAGTGGGTGGCGACCCGCACCACCCGCGCCCCGGCCTGATACGCTGCTTTCAGATCGTGCAGCGTGCCGATGCCCGGCAGCAGTAAGGTGGCGATTTTCGCCTGGCTCACGACATCCGCTGCCGCTTCAATCCAGGCGATGTCGCTGTGGGCGCCAAAGCCATAGTTGAAGCTGGATCCCTGCAGGCCATCGCCATGGGCCACTTCGATGGAGTCGACCCCGGCCTTATCGAGCGCGCTGGCGATCTGCTGCACCTGCGCCAGGGAATACTGGTGACGAATGGCGTGCATACCATCGCGCAGCGTCACGTCCGAGATATAAAGTTTTTTACCGTTCATGCTGTCGCTCCCGCCGCGCTGTGCATTGCCCCGGCCATTTGCTCCGCCGTCGCCAGCGCCGCCGAGGTCATAATATCGAGGTTGCCCGCGTACGCTGGCAGATAGTGCGCCGCCCCTTCCACTTCGAGGTACACCGCGGTTTTCAGGCCGGAAAAACAGCCGACGCCGGGCAGGTTGACCGGCCTGTCCTCGGGGATAACCTCAAACTGCACCTGCTGCTTCAGCCGGTAGCCCGGGACGTAAGCCTGCACTGCCGCCGCCATTTCGGCGATCGAGGCGGCAATCGCCTCCTGCGACGCCAGCTCGCTCAGGACGTAGACGGTATCGCGCATCATCAGCGGCGGCTCCGCCGGGTTCAGTACAATAATCGCTTTGCCCTTGCCCGCCCCACCGACTTTTTCAATCGCCTGCGAGGTGGTTTCGGTAAATTCGTCAATATTGGCCCGCGTGCCCGGCCCGGCGGATTGGCTGGCGATCGAGGCCACAATCTCCGCGTAATGCACCTTCGCCACTCGCGAGACCGCGGCGACCATTGGGATGGTCGCCTGCCCGCCGCAGGTCACCATATTGACGTTGCCCTGATGGAGATTGGCCGCGAGGTTGACCACCGGTACGCAGTACGGGCCAATCGCCGCCGGCGTCAGGTCGATAACGCGGATCCCCGGCTTCGCTTCGCGCAGCGCGGCATCGTTTTTGATGTGCGCCCCGGCGCTGGTGGCGTCAAAAACAAAATCGATGTCGGCAAATTCCGCCATCTGCATCAGGCCGCCCACCCCTTCGTGAGTGGTCGCAACGCCCAGGCGCCGGGCGCGGGCCAGGCCATCCGACTGCGGGTCGATGCCGACCATCACCGCCATCTCCAGATGCTGGCCGTGGCGCAGGATTTTAATCATTAAATCGGTGCCGATATTCCCGGAGCCGATAATGGCGACTTTACGTTTACGCATCACGATCTCCTTCTCCGGCGGCGACGAAGCGTGCCGCGACTGAGCCAATACCTTCGATATGGGCGACAAAGCTGTCCCCCTCGTTAATCGTCACCATCGGGCCTAACGCCCCGGTCAGCACGATATCCCCCGCCCGCAGCGGTTCGCCGAGACTCGCCAGCTTGCGCGCCAGCCAGACTGCGGCGTTCAGCGGATGCCCCAGACACTCGCTGCCGCGGCCGCTGGAGACCAGCTCCTGGTTGCGGGTCATGTGCATGGCGCACTGCTTCAGATCCAGTCCCGCCGGGCGCTGCGCCGGGCCGCCAATGACGTACAGGCCGCAGGAGGCGTTATCGGCGACGGTGTCGACAAAGCCGATTGACCAGTCGCGAATGCGGCTGCCCACCACCTCAAGCGCCGGCAATACCCATTCGATGGCGTTATACAGTTCATCAAAAGTGGTATCGGCATGCGGCAGATCCTGCTTCAGCACCAGGGCGATCTCGGCCTCCACCTTAGGCTGCAGCACGCGGCCAAACGGCACCTCGGCGTTGTCGCCGTAGCACATGTCGGCAAACAGGGTGCCGAAGTCCGGCTGATTGACGCCCAGCTGCTGCTGCACTTTGGGATGGGTCAGGCCCACCTTGCGGCCCACCACCCGCCGGCCATGGGCCACATGGTGCTGGACGTTCAGGCGCTGGATGGCATAGGCGGCGTCGGCATTGTCGACGCCGAGAATATCGCGCAGCGGGGCGATCGCCTGGCCGCTCTGTTCCGCGTCGCGGAGCTGCCGGGCCAGCGCGTCAAGAGAAAAAGTCATCATTTACTCCTTAAGCCCGTGCGAGGAAATTGAGCACCAGCTGATTAAAACTGTCGGCATGTTCCCACTGCGCCCAGTGGCCGCAGTCGCGGTAAATATGCAGTTCCGAACCGGCGATCCCGGCGAGCAGGCGCAACCCGGCGTCCATCGGCACGAAGCGGTCATTGCGTCCCCAGACGATCAGAGTTGGCGCGCTGATTTCGCCCAGCCGCGGGCCAAAGTCAGGAAACTGCTTCGGGTTGGCTTCCAGGCTCTTGACGAAGTTGTCCAGATGGTCGCGGCGCGACAGCATATTGTTGAGACGCGCCTCGAACAGCGCCTCGGTGAGGTCGCGGGTGTCGAAGACGAAGATGCTCATCATCTTTTTGAGGTTTTCAATGGTCGGCTCGCGGTACAGGGCGTTCAGCAGCTTGATGCCCTCGGTCGGCATCGGCGTGGACAGGCTCATGCCGCCGGTCCCCCCGCCCATCAGCACCAGCTTAGCCACCCGCTCCGGCCAGCTCAGGGTGAAGGCCACCGCGCTATGGCCGCCCATCGAGTTGCCCAGCAGATGGACTTTATCGATCCCCAGCTGATCGACCACGCTTTTCAGAATGCGGGCGTTGAGATCCGAACGCGAGCCGCTGTTGACGATAGCATCGCTTTTGCCCCACCCCGGACAGTCGAGGAGCAGCACGCGATAGCCCGCCTCGACCAGCGGGTCAATATTGCGGCTGAAGTTGGCCCAGCCGGTGGCCCCCGGCCCGGAGCCGTGCAGCATGACCACGGTCTCTTTCCCGTCGCCGCAGTCATTGATATGGATACGCAGCGTGCGGCCCCCCTCGTCGACATTGAGGAATCGGCTGGTGGCGGCTTCAGTTTGCGGTTGATAGCTCATGTTAGTCTCCCGGTTAATCAAATCTCGGTGGTGGCGCTCAGCGAGCCGAATCCGGCGATCCACTCGGGGATCGGCCGGTAATAGCGGCCTTCACTGCGCCAGCGGCCAAAAGCGGATAGCGCGGCAAAAGCGGCCACCCAGGTCTTAATTTCGTGCGTCGATTTGCCGGCCATCGCCGACAGCTCGTCATTGCCGATCGCGTCCAGTTCGCTCAGCCGCCCCTGCTCCAGCAGGCTCATAAAGCGGTTGTCCCAGACCGGGTTGAGGGGATGGAGCGAGTGCGGGTCTTCGGTAAACCGTCGGGCGGCGCTGATCACCCGCTGCTGGCGCAGCGCACGTTCGTCCGGCGGCAGCTGTTTGCCGCCGCCGAGCAGGCGATCGCGCAGATGGGCGTCGGCCTTCGCCAGCTCCGGCACCGGCGGCTGGTGCGAGAGTCCGCCCGAGCCGAGGATCAGCACCCGCTTATTGAGGGTATTGAGAAAGCGGCCCATCGCCTCGCCCAGCAGCCGGGTGCGTTGAAAACCCGGCAGCGGCGCGGCGACGCCGTTAATAAACACCGGCAGCACCGGCACGCGGTCCAGGCCACCCAGCAGAAACTCCAGCGGCTGGGCGAAGCCATGGTCCACCTGCATGTTGTACGACACCGCCAGGTCGATACCGCTGTTGAGGATGGCGTGGGCGCAGGCTTCCGCCAGCTCGGCGGGCACCGGCAGGTCGCCGGCGGCGCTGGCGAAGTCGCCAATCGCGGTGGCGCCGACCCCGAGGCAGAACGGCGGCATCACGTCATAGAAAAAACCGTTGTAGTGATCGGGGGCGAAGAGCACCACCAGCTCTGGATCGAATTCAGCGATCCGCCGCCGGGCGTCGGCAATCACCCCGTTCACTTCATCGAGGACCGCCTGCTCCGGGTCCACGAATCCCACCAGCGGGGTGTGGGAGAGACAGTGCAAATAGGCATGCATATCAGGCCACCTTCTCTTCAGCGTGGGCAGTTTCCTCGATTGCGAGGGCCATTTTTTCCGCCAGAGCGGTCAGCTGCGCGCCGAGGGTTTGCGGGATGGCGAGAGCGGCGACAAAGCGGTCCGGTCTGACCACGGCGATGGCGGTGTTATGCTGAGCAAACCAGCTCTTCAGGCGATTTTGCCTGTCGCCCACCCGCAGCGTGCCGGGGGCGTTATCCTGCTCGCGATGGATCTGCACCTCGGGCACCACCTGGATAAAGCGCACGCCAATCGCGCGCCAGCGGGCGATCTGCCCGGCGTCGAGCCCCCACTGCGGGTTGCAGCCCCAGCCGATAATGGCGAAATTCGCGCCGATGACGTCGTCGAGCAGCACGCTCTCGCCGCTCTCCAGCGTCACCTGCGGTTGAATAAACATTTTGCCCACCGGCGAGGTCTTGCCGGCGCAGTCCGTCAGCAGCGCCCCCTCGCGGTACTGCGGCATCGGCTTAAAGCGCATCTCGAGGAAGTAGCGTTTCACCGGCGGCAGGTAATTCAGCAGCCAGGAGAGACCGTCGCGCACGGCCCCCTGCCAGCGCTTCGGCGGCGCCAGCACGTAGCCGGCGGTGACCGACAGATCAATCATCGCTTTCGCGTGGTCGCGGCGCTCCTGCTGGTAGCTGTCGAGCAGCGCCTCTCCCGCTTTACCGTTGACCACCAGCGCCAGCTTCCACGCCAGGTTGAAGGCGTCGCGCATGCCGCTGTTGTACCCCTGGCCCTGCCAGACCGGCATGATGTGTGCCGCATCGCCGGCCAGCAGCACGCGGTCGATGCGAAAGCGCTCGGCAAGGCGGGCGTTATGCGTATAGACCCGCTGGCGGATCAGCTCGACGCGATCCGGGTCCGGCAGCACTTTGCTCAGCAGGCGGCGCATATTGTGCGGTTCGCTGAGCTGAGCTTCGGTTTCGCCGGGCATCACCATAAATTCAAAGCGGCGCACGCCGTGGGGCAGCGCGGCGGAAACGTAGGGTCGCACCGGGTCGCAGCACAGGTAAACATGCGGGGTGGCCAGCGGGTCGTTAGCGATATCGATGACGATCCACTGATTCGGCGCGGTCTTACCTTCGAAGGGGATGTTCAGCGTACGACGAATGAAGCTGGCGCCGCCGTCGCAGGCCACCAGCCAGTCCGCGCGCACCGTCTCCCGTTCGCCGTCCGGTCCTTTAAGATTTAACGTGACACTGTCACCGTTCTGGCTAAAGGCTTCCACTTCGCGGGAGAAGAGGCAGCGGACCTGCGGGAAACGCTGCAGACCGTGATACATCACCGCATCGACCTGCGGCTGAATGAAGGCGTTGCGCCGCGACCAGCCAAACTCATCGGTCATCGGCTGGATATCGGCAAAGCAGCGGCCTTTTGGGGTGAGAAAACGCATGGCGTGCCACGGCGTGGTATGCGGCAGCACGTCATTCACCAGCCCCACCGCCTGCATCGCCCGCAGGGATTCATCGTCAATGCCGATGGCCCGCGGGTAATCGATCAGTGTGGCGAGCTTTTCCACCACCAGCACGCTGATGCCCATCTGGCCAAGGTAGTTGGCCATCATCAGACCAACCGGACCGGCGCCAACGATGGCGACCTGAGCGGTATGCTGCACGGCGGGTTGAATATCGGGTGTAGATGTTGTCATTCTCAGCGACCTCACGACTCGGAAACTGCCCGGCTGACAGGCAATTTGTTAATCATGTGTAAACGTTTTTTTATAATGGGCTGAGTATAGGGCGGGGGTTTTCGGCTACAATCAAAACATCATCGAATGTGCACCAGGTGCACCACACTGTTTTTAAAGCATTTTAAGGGAGGATTTATGCGTGACGATGGGTCCGCAGCGTACAAAACGGTGCGCGGATTAAGCCGGGGTTTATTGTTATTAAAATTGTTAAATAAATTCGACGGCGGCGCGACGCCGGGCCTGCTGGCGGAGTTTAGCGGCCTGCATCGCACCACCGTGCGCCGGCTGCTGGAGACGCTACAGGAGGAGGGTTTTGTCCGCCGCAGCCGCTCCGATGACAGCTTCCGGTTGACCATTAACGTCCGCCAGCTGAGCGATGGATTTCGTGACGAACATTGGATTTCTGCCCTCGCCACGCCGCTGCTCGGCGAGCTGCTGCGCGAGGTGCAGTGGCCGACAGACATCACCACCCTCGACGTCGACGCCATGGTGGTGCGCGAGACTACCCACCGCTTCAGCCGACTGTCGTTTCACCGCGCGATGGTCGGACGGCGGCTGCCGCTGCTGCTCACCGCCTCCGGACTGACGTGGCTGGCCTTTGCCCCCGACGCGGAACGCGACGCCATCGTCAGCNNATCCTCGCCCGCACCCGCCAGAACGGCTATGGCGAAAACTTCCGCGGCTGGCGGCAGGAGGAGAAAATCGCCTCGATCGCCGTGCCGGTCTGCAGTCAGCAGCGGGTTATCGGCTGCCTGAACCTGGTCTATATCGCCAGCGCGATGACCATTGAGCAGGCGGCGCAGAAGCATCTCCCTGCGCTGCAGAGGGTGGCGAGGCAGATAGAAGCCCGCATGGAAGAGGAAGAAGTGTGGTACGAAATGCCCTGATCGTGATGAGGATAAATGCGATCAACCATTGCGCCCGGCTTCGTTATATAATTTAATACACAACGAATTTTCACGCCATTCGGGCCACACCATGTCAAAACACCCCTTACTGCTGGGCCTGACGCTGCTCAGCGCCAGCCTGTTCACCGGCCAGACCTTCGCCGACCGCACCGTCACCGACCAGCTGGGTCGCCAGGTCACCCTCCCCGACCACGTCACCCGCGTTGTGGTTCTGCAGCATCAGACGCTCAACCTGCTGGTACAACTGCATGCCGCCGAGGATATCGTCGGCGTCTTAAGCAGCTGGCAGAAACAGCTCGGGCCGCAGTTCGCCCGCTTTATGCCCGAGATCGGGCAACTGGCGACCCCGGGCGATCTCACCCAGGTCAATATTGAAAGCCTGTTGGCGCTGCGTCCGCAGGTGGTTTTCGTCGCCAACTATGCGCCGCCGGCGATGATCGCGCAGATCCAACAGGCCGGGATCCCGGTAGTGGCCATCTCGCTGCGCCACGATGCCGCCGGGGAAAAAAATAAAATGAACCCCACCATGGCTGACGAAGAGCAGGCCTATAACGCCGGGCTGATGGAGGGGATCCGCCTTATCGGCGAGGTGGTCGAGCGCCAGCCCGAGGCCGAGGCGCTGATTCACTACACCTTCGAGGCGCGCAAGCAAGCCAATGCGCCGGTGGCCGATATTCCCCAGAACCAGCGGGTGCGGGTGTACATGGCCAACCCCGATCTGAATACCTATGGCGCTGGCAAATACACCGGGCTGATGATGGCGCACGCCGGGGCGCTGAACGTGGCGGCCGCCAGCGTAAAAGGCGCCCGCCAGGTGTCGCTGGAGCAGGTGCTGGAGTGGAACCCCCAGGTGATCTTCGTCCAGGACCGTTATCCGCAGGTGGTCAAACAGATAGAGAACGACCCGCAGTGGCAGACGATCGATGCGGTGAAACATCACCGCGTGTGGCTGATGCCGGAGTATGCCAAAGCCTGGGGTTACCCGATGCCGGAGGCCCTGGCGCTGGGCGAGCTGTGGATGGCGAAAAAACTCTATCCTGCGCGCTACCAGAGCATCGATGTGGACAGTAAAGCCAGGGATTATTATCAGCGTTTTTACCGCGTGGTGTGGATGCCAGATGCCCGCTAACTCTCAGCCCTGGCTGGTGCAGGGAAGCCTGGCGCTAGCGACGCTGGCGATCGCGGTCGCCTCGCTCTGTTTCGGCCAGTACCCGTTAAGCCTGAGCGCCGTTGGCCACACCCTGGTCCATCTGCCGCCAGGTGAAGGGGTGATCGGGCAGATCGTCTGGTCGGTTCGCCTGCCGCGCGTGGTGATGGCCCTGCTGGTCGGGGGCGCGCTGGGGCTGTGCGGCGCCACCTTGCAGGGCGTGTTCCAGAACCCGCTGGTGGACCCGCACATCATCGGGGTGACCGCCGGCTCCGCCTTCGGCGGCACGCTGGCGATCCTGTTGGGCGTCGGCAGTCTGCTGATGATGGCCTCGACCTTTTTCTTCGGCCTCGTCGCGCTGGGTCTGATTTACGCCCTCGCCGCCCTGCAGGGGCGGGACAGCACGCTGGGGCTGATTCTGTCCGGGATCATTCTCAGCGGCTTCTTCGCCGCGCTGGTCAGCCTGATGCAGTACCTCGCCGACAGCGAAGAGACGTTACCGAACATCGTTTTCTGGCTGCTCGGCAGCTTCGCGACCGCCAGCTGGCATAAGGTACTGCTTATGTCCCTGCCCCTGGCGATGGCTGCCGGGGCGCTGTGGAAGCTGCGCTGGCGTATCAACCTGCTGGCCCTGGAGGAACGCGATGCCCGCAGTCTTGGCGTTCCGGTGGCCGCGCTGCGTCGCGGCGTGCTGGTTTGCTGCGCGGTGCTGGTGGCAGCCCAGGTGGCGGTCAGCGGCAGCATCGCCTGGATGGGTCTGGTGGTCCCGCACCTCGCCCGTCTGCTGGTAGGGGCTGACCATCGTCGCCTGCTGCCCACCGCCTTCTGGCTCGGCGCCGCGCTGATGCTGGTGGTGGACGATCTGGCGCGCACGCTGACCCAGGCGGAGATCCCGATCGGGATCGTCACCGCCCTGCTCGGGGCGCCGCTGTTTACCGTGTTGCTGGTGCAATCCCGACGCCGGAGTACGACCTGATGAACAGCTCATTATCGCTGCAAGCGCTACGCTACGGCCACCGTCAGCCGCTCTTCGCCCCGCTCACGCTGGCCTGCCGGCCCGGTGAGATCTGGGCGGTGCTGGGCGCCAATGGCCGGGGAAAAAGTACCCTGCTGGATACCCTGACCGGCGTGCTGCCGCCGCTGGGCGGCGAGATGCAGTGCGAGGGCGGCGTGGCCCTGGTTCCGCAGTCGTTTCGTCCCGCTTTTCGCTGGCGCGTGAGCGATGTGGTGCTGATGGGCCGGGCCCGTCACGTGGATCTCTTTGCCCAGCCGGACGAGGAGGATACCCGGCGGGTTGAGCAGGCGCTGGAGCAGCTGGGGATTGCCGCCCTGGCCGAAGATGACTTCGGCGCCCTCTCCGGCGGCCAGCAGCAGCTGGTGCTGATTGCCCGCGCGCTGGTCAGCGCCAGCCAGAATATCCTGCTGGATGAGCCCTGCTCGGCGCTGGACCTCGGTAACCAGCAGGTGGTGCTGCAGCTGATCGGCGACCTCGCCCACCGCCAGGCGCGCACCGTCCTGTTCACCACCCATGATCCCAACCACGCCCTACAGGTGGCCAGCCATACGCTGCTTCTGCTGCCGGAGGGCCGGTGGCTGGCGGGCGAGACCGCCGACGTGCTGAGCGAAACGCATCTCCGGCAAGCGTACGGCCTGCCGGTACGCCTGATCCGCCATGCCGCCTCCGCCTTCCCTCTGCTGGCGCCGGGGTTTACGCTGCGTCGCTGAACGGCATAAAACCCGCCTGCCGGAGATACCCCTGGCCAACGTCGCCGAGGATAAAGCGATACAGGGCCAGCGCGGCGGGATCGGCCCTGAGACGCGCCAGCTGGTAATCGCAGCGAATATTCCACGGCGCCGGGATGGTCAGGGTACGCAGATCGTCGCAGGTGGCCAGCGCGGGGCCATAGTGCGCATAGCCGATAAACAGATCCGCCAGATTCTGGCGAATAAGCCACGCGCCGGCTATCTCTCCCGGCGGCACGCTCAGTGAGTCTCTGCCGCCGACCAGCTGCTGCGCCCGCCCGGCCATCGCGTTGCCCAGCCCTGGATAGCGTGCCTCAATTCGGGCGAACAGCTGCCAGGTATAATCTCCCGACGGATCGCAGCCCGGCGTGGAGGTCGCCAACCGCAGGCGGATCGTGCTGAGCAGCGCCAGCCAGTCCAGGCCATCGTTGTCCGGCGACCGCCGGGCGGTCAGCATCAGCTGGTTGCTGGCAAATCCCTGGCATTCCTGCGCCAGACCCGCCTGCAGCAGCGCCTGCGGGTGCGCCGCGTTGGCGGAAGCAAAAACCGCGCACGGCGACCCGGCTTCGATCCGCTCGCGCAGCAGGCCGGCAGGGCCAAACTGCGCATCGACCGCCAGGCCAGTGTGCTGCCGAAAGTGCGCCACCAGCGGCAGGAAAGCGCTTCTCAGGCTTCCCGCCGCCAGCAGCGTGAGAGTGGTGTTTGTCATAAGAGGTCGCTATAAACCGGATAATATAGCGCTATATTACCCGGTTTGCCGTCGCGTCAGTAGCGAATTTCTGCCAGGGTCCGCAGCTGCTCGGGGGTGGCTACCGGTAGGTCAAAAAAGCGCAGATAGGCAGGGATCATTTCAAACAGCATGTCGGTCCCGCGCTGGATGTGGCACTGTCGTGCCTGAGCGGCCCTCAGCAGTGGGGTGTACTCCTGAGTCATGACGACTTCCCCCACCCAGGCGCCTGCCGCCAGACGTTCAACGTCCAGCGGCAGCGGATCGCTGGCCTTCATCCCCAGCGGGGTGGCATTGACCACCAGCTCGTGTCCGGCAGGATCGGGCTGCATCAGGGTGATATCGAGCTGCGGATAGTGCTGATGCAGCCGCCCGGCGAGGGCGTGCGCCACCTCGGGCCGGGTATCGTACAGGGTCAGGGCGCTGACCCCCGCCGCCGCGAGGGAGGCGGCGATAGCCGATCCCACCCCGCCGCTGCCAACCACCAGCGCCCGCGTCCCCTGCGGGTTAAACCCTTTACGACGCAGGCCCAGCACAAATCCCTCGCCATCGAACATGTCTCCGCTCAGGCTACCGTCAGCCTCGCGGCGGATGGCATTGCAGGCGCCAGCGATGGCCGCCGTCGGGCTCAGGCGCTGCACCAGATCGCAGGTGGCGATTTTATGCGGCATCGTCACCAGCGCGCCGATGATGTTGGTCATCGTAAACAGCGGCGGAATAAACGCGGCGTAGTCCTCCGGCCTGACCCCCATCGGCACCACCTTCACGTCCACCTGCTGGTCAACGAACCACGGGTTGTAGATCATCGGCGCCTTAAAACTGGCGGTCGGATAGCCAAGGTGCGCTATCAGCCGCGTATTCCCACTAATCACCATGCCTTGCTCCTTTGCTTACTGCGATAACTCGATACGTTTGACGTCGCCGAGGATAAACAGATAGGCCACCACGCCCAGCAGCGCGGCGCCGCCGATGTAGATCAAGGCGTAGAAGAAATTGCCGAACCCGGCAACGATAAAGCCGATCACCAGCGGGGTGAGGATCCCCGCGAGGTTGGCGCAGAAGTTAAACAGGCCGCCGGTCAGGCCGCCCAGCCCCTTCGGGGCGATATCGGAGATCAGCGTCCAGCCGAGACCCACCATCCCCTGGCCAAAAAAGGCAAACGACATCACCAGGATCACCGCCAGGTCGCTCTCCAGCCAGTTGGCGGTAATGATGCAGCTGGCCATCAGCAGGCCGGCGACGATCGGCAGCTTACGACCGAGGTTGGCCGACCCGGTGGCCTTGAGCAGTTTGTCGGAGAGCCAGCCGCCAAACATCACCCCGCCGGCGGCGGCGACAAACGGCAGGATGGAGAAGAAGCCAACCTTCAGCCAGGGCATATGCCGCTCGGTGGCCAGCCAGGTGGGGAACCAGGTGAGAAAAAACACCAGCACGGTATTGCCGGCAAACTGGCCGATGCTGGCGCCGATGATCTGCCGTTTGCTCAGCAGCTGGCGGACCAGCGGCCAGCTGAACGCCACCTGCTGGTCGGTCGGGGCGCTGAGGCCGCCGCCGTTTTCGATATGCTCGCGCTCCTGCTGGCTAAGGCGCGGATCTTCATGCGGTTCGCGGTAGCAGCGCCACCACACCAGGGCAAACAGAATGCCGACGGCGCCAACGCTGACGAACAGCACCCGCCAGCCGAAACCGTCCATGATCCAGAACAGCAGCGGCGCAAAGCAGGCCAGCCCGAGATACTCCCCCACGGTGTACACCGCCGTGGCCTTCGCCCGCTCCTGCTGTGGGAACCAGGCGCTGACCACCCGGCTGTTGACCGGAAAGCACGGCGCTTCGCTAATGCCGAGCCCGAAGCGGCACAGCAGCAGCGTCTTCAGTCCCACCGCCATGCCGTGGAACAGGGTAAACAGCGACCACAGGGTCAGTGACAAAAAGTAGGTCACTTTGTTGCCAAAGCGGTCGAGAAATAATCCGCCGGGTATCTGCGCCAGAGCATAGGTCCAGGCGAAGGCGGAGAAGAGGATTCCCATGATCGCCGGGTCGATCCCCAGCTCAGCGGTGAGCTTTGGGGCGGCGATCCCCAGTACGGTGCGATCGAGATAGTTGATCATGGTGCCAATGGCCAACAGCGCAAGAATGCCGATACGCCGCC
>NZ_JAGRQY010000279.1:0-8320 GCF_018223905.1 Klebsiella sp. 28 | reverse complement strand
GTCCTATGTTAGAGAAAGAAGAAAAATGAAGATGCGCTTTAATAAATTCCGACGTTAACCGATCCTTCCTGCGGAAAGCGCAAGAGCAACAGATGAGAATCTCGTTAACTCTTGTTTGGTAGCTATTTGGAATTTTTTCATAATATTGATTTTGTGAGAGAAGATCGTCTTATGACTGATGCCCAGTTTTTGCGCTATCTGCTGATTGTTCATTCCCGTTCTGATCGCATCGATAATATAAAGTTGTGATTTGGTCAAGGTTAACCGAGGGCATTTGACACAGCGTCTGCTGTCTTTTTCCAGCCCACCGCAACTAGATGTTGTCGACTCCGTCAGACGTTTTGCAATCTGATTTTTTACGCGGCGCAAGTCGCTGTTCATGCTGATAAAAGTGGCATCGCGTAGACAAAGTGGTAACCGTTCAACCTGCAAAGCGCTGTCGGTGGCGACGAAAATAAAAATAGACGTGTGCGGAGGGTGCTTTTTGAAAAACGGGTGGCATAGAAAATGTTCACCAGCGGCCATTTCTGTAAACAGCATATCAATCGGATCTAATATATCTGTGGAATAGTCCACAACGGAATACGGTTCACGGATGTGTTCTTCCTTCGCGATCTCGCTAAGCAGTTCGCAAATTCCGCGATTAAGAAATATGTTTGCAGTGTTAATTAAAATATCAGGCATAGTCATGGCGATCGTGAAAGTTGTCATGCATTTGAAGTGGAGAACATTAAATGCGTATGCCTTTAGGATATTTCTAATAATCAACAAATGCAACAAGTCTAATTTTGGACTTTGAGCTGGCGAGTAAAATTAATGGTATATTAATCAATGATTTATTTTTTAGCGTTGCGCGGGCATGACCGCTAATTTGGCACAAACTGCTTAAATTGCTTATATTGCATGCGTTAATTCTGGTCTCAAATATATTAATCAGAGTGACTTATTCACTGTATGAATTGCTTTTTCAAAATACCTTTTGCAGGCGCGGGTCCTTGAGGAGATTGCGCCTGAGCGAAACCTGGGGTGGTCATTGATAAAAAGGGGCGGGGTAGACCCGCCGCTGCGGAGGGTGAACAGCAACGGCGTACAACAGAATCAGTTATCAGGATTGTTGGAAATGCTTTTCCACACCATTCCCAGGCCGATCAACATCGACGCGAAGAGGGTGAACAGGGTGGTTGTGATAAAAATGCTGGTCATGGCGGTGCCTCAGAAAGTGCGTATGCAGATCATTAGGCACGGTGTCGGATGAAAGGTTCCTTACCCGGCCGGGTATATTTTCACCAGCGGCGTCCGGTTGACGGCAACAAGGCGAATGCCACGTCGAAGCGCCGCTGTTGGCAAGGGGATCCTGACAGGCAGCCGGGTTGCTAACCGCGCTGTTCATGGGGAGAATACACGACGGCAAAGGGGGAGCGATTCGGACGTTGACATCCCCTTAAACAAGTTATATATACATGTCGCTTCTGTTTATTGAATGTTAAACAGCATCAGTTATGGGACTCAGAAGCGCCACAGCCCCCGCCGTCGTGCGGGGGTAACTTCGCCACCGGCATGCTTATTTTTCACTGAGGCTGGCGAAGAAAAATTTTTTATTTCGGGTCTTGAAAAACGCGCCTTAGATATTATTTTATATAGCGGACAAGCAATGCTTGCCTTTATGTTGAGCTTTTGAATGGATATTCAGGAGGTTAATTATGGCACTCAAAACCTTGTCAGCACTCCCGGTATTTGCTGATTCTCTTTTTGCCGATCGCTTTAATCGTATTGACCGTCTTTTCAGCCAGTTAACGGGCGATACGCCGGTGGGCACTTTACCGGCTTATGATTTACAGAAAGTCGACGACAGCAATTTCCTGCTCAGTGTCAGCGTGCCTGGCTGGAAAGATGATGAGCTGGAAATAGAAACCGTAGGGGGGAATCTGCATATTTCCGGGAAACGCCAGGAAACCGATTCCTCGACAGACAGCGGTGAACGCTGGATTTATAAAGGTATCCGCCGCGCTAATTTCCAGCTCAGTTTCTCTCTTCCTGAACACGCCCAAATTAATCAGGCGCAGCTGGATAGCGGCATCTTAAAAATAGCCATCCACCAGGAGATCCCGGAGAGCGAAAAACCGCGTAAAATTGCGATCGAGAATCAGGGGCGCGTGATAGAACATAAAGTTTGATTCACCGTTGTTCCGACGATGTTACCTTAAAGGCCCGCCCTGCGGGCCTTTATCCTTTCCCCCTGAAAATATAAATGGCCTCCCGACGACAAAGAAATCGACATGCTATTCTGTTAACAGACGCAGTGAGTCTGCTATTTCTTTCAATTTCGGCGAGGAGGAAGAATGACTGACGAGATCGATAGCGACGCAAACAATACGCATGAACTAACCGCTGAAGTGGCTCGGGCGCTGATCGCGCGCGGTTGGCGACTGACCACGGCGGAGTCCTGCACCGGAGGGAATCTGGCGGCAGCGCTCTGTGCCCAGGCGGATACCGCGGCATTTTATGATACCGGCGTAGTGACCTTCAGCGATGAAGCCAAGCGCAACGTACTGCAGGTTCGCGCGGAAACCCTGGCGGTACACAGCGCCGTCAGCGAAGCCTGCGTTCAGGAGATGTCTTCTGGTATTCTGGCGCTCGCCGGGGCCGATATCGCCATCGCCGTCAGCGGCTACGCCGGACCGGAGGGCGGGGAAGATGGTACCCCCGCCGGCACGGTATGGTTTGCCTGGAATTTTCGCGGCCAGACTGAAACCAAACGGATGTGCTTTGCCGGCGACTGTGAGACCGTGGTGGCGAAAGCGGTACGATATGCCCTGGCGGCGCTGAGCGAAAAGCTTGCCCACTGGCAGTGACGATGGCCGGGTGCGCGGCCTTACAGGTCCATTGCCTGGCGCGCTACCGGCCAGCAGATCTCCCCGATGCCGTTAAGGCAGGGTCGGGAAAAGAGAAAGCCCTGAAACAGGCGTATGCCCACCGACTGCAGCCAGCACCACTCCTCCAGGGTTTCGACACCTTCAGCCACCACCGTAATGCCAAGATCCTCGCAGCAGCGGACGACCGAGGCGACAATCGCCTGTTTGGTGCCGCTAATATGGATATCGCGTACCAGTTCCGCATCCACTTTGATTTTATCAGGCTGAAAACGGGTCAGTAACGACAGGCCGGAATAACCTGCGCCAAAGTCGTCGATGGCCAGCTTCATGCCCGCGACGCGCAGGGCTTTGAGCACCTTGCGGAACTGGTCAAAGCAGGTGATCACCTCTGTCTCGGTCACCTCGATCAGTACCTGATCCGGTCTGAGGCCGGCCGCCAGCAGGCTGTCCATCAGCCAGCCTACGGCGTCAGGGTGGTGATACAGCGATCCGGGCAACAGGTTAATCGCCAGCTGATGTTTCCCGAGCGGCAGCTGGCCGGCGAGAGCGAATGCATACGCTTTGCTTTCAAGATCAAAACGGTAGCGATCCTCCGCCGCAATGGCGGCAAACATTTCCACGGGAGAGCCGCCGGTTGGGCTGCGGATCAGAGCCTCAAAGGAAGAAACTCGCTTTTTAGCCGGCTCGACAATAGCCTGCAGAGCAAACTGGCAAGGTTGACCGGGCAGGTGCTGCGGCGCGGCCGTACCTGACGCGGGCATCATCATCCAGCGAGAGGGCTGCAGCGGCTCGGGCAGGCAATAGCGGCCGCCGTCGGCAATGAAGGCGCTAAGCAGCCGGAACATCCGGTCGTTGACCGGTTCGGTGACCCCAAACGTGCTAAAGCGCAGAATTTCCTCCAGCGCGCCATCGGTTTCAAACAGCCGGAGATCCAGTATGCGCATTCCGGTGCCGTGAAAACGTCGGTAGGCTGAGTAATCGCGCATCAGCTCCACTACGTCGCGATGACGCGGGTCGCTTTGGATTTCGCTGAACAGCGACTCAAGTGCCTCCTCAGTCCCTTCCAGGACCTGGAAAAACTGCAGGCCGTTAAACAGCAGAATGCCGGTGATGCCAAGGGGCAAATTTTTACTGCTGGCGCGATGGACTAAAGCGTCGAGATCGACGGGCGGGCGGTCAGGATGAACCTGGCTGCGGTAAATCAGGGTGGTTAGCATAGTTGTTACGATCGCTCCCGCGGCGTAAGAACATCCGCGCTCAGCATGCAAGATGAGTATGGCCTGACCCTAAAGGAGGGCGAGGCTGATATGTACAAACATTCAACCAACCGTGATGTCCGCTACGCGGAACGCGAGCTTCACTTTGTGATTCCCTCCACTGTACAGGGAATTACACATTTGGCTATCTTTTTCTCATCCTCAATGCAAAATGACGCTAACAGGCCTCTCATTCCCTCCTCAGACACTGGCGCTGCGTCTTATTTTACCTGTTAATATTCGCTACCAGGAATTATCCTACCATTCTATTTCCCACTCTCAAAAATGAGGCGCTGGTCTTGCCTGAATATAATCGAGTGAATATTATTACTCTAAATTAAATTCTTTTGTCAGGTTTGATATGAGCGACTTCTTTATTATTTTGTGTCTGATTTTATGTCCCATCATTTCTTTATGGAGTGGCTTTTCCTATATTCAGGAAAGGCGCAAGAGACGGTATGTTTTCCGTTCCAGAAGATGATTGTTTGACAGAATAAAATGACGAGTTGTATCAGCGTTTGGCGAGCAGTTGCACAAGGTTGTTAAACTGCTGACGGCTATTCAAATTAAATTTACTCATAATATTCTTTTTATGTGAATGAATCGTTTTGGGACTAATATTTAGCGCAGCGGCGACTTCATGAGGGCTCAGGCCAATACTGAACGCGTAAATGACTTTGGTTTGCGCGTCGCTGACCGACCTGCAGGCGCAATTAATGCAACGCCGCAGACGATTGAACGGCGGGTCTTGCCGCGGTAGCAGCGGACGCTCAATGGCGTTAGCTATCTCATCTTTCAGCCGCTGAACGCGAGCGTGAGGCGGCATAAACACCACATGCTGCAGACAATTCGGTAAACCCTCATCTACGGTAGCGTGTTCATTGTCCGGGAAAATAAAAAGCGTATATTGTTCCGGGGCATGCTGAAAAAGATCCTGGCACAAGTACCACTCCCCCGCGACCATTTCCGTGAATATCACATCAGCTTGCGCCATCGATCCTGCATCCCATTGTTGAGAAAACTGATAGTGTGGCCGCCCGGCGGCCTTCATCGCTTCATCAACCAGTTCAGCAATAGCGACTCGCAAATAGTGATTTTTTATATTGAACAAAAAATTAGTCATATAACTTCCCTGTGGGCATTAAAAAACATATCTGGATAAATTAAAGAATATAATGATGATGCAGGTACTATTTTTAGCCGTGGTAATCTAAGGGATGTTTTCCATTAATGCAATATCTGGTGGGGAAAGTGAGATAACGGTATATTGATATGCGAAAGTTCCTAATAAACAAAACCTTAAGCATATGTTTTTCACTATTTAAAGCCGTTTCCTGTTTTTTTATTTTTGCGATGCATAAAAAGCTTAGTGATAGCCGCGCTCTGTTGTTAAAATTAGCGGAGGACAAGAATACAGGATGTATGCCGTACTTATGAAGCAGATGCTCTATTTGAAAATGCTGGCGTGGCTGGAGGATAATATCTATTGTAACCCGGCGATCGATGACCTGGCGCAGTATATGGGCTATTCGCGTCGGTTTGTGTACGACGTGTTTTACCAGTATGGCCAGTTACCCATCGGGCAGTATATTCGTCTGCGGCGGTTGACCATCGCAGCGGTCAGTCTGCGCTTAACACGGCAACCGATCGCCGCTATTGCCTGGCAGTTAAGCTATGACTCGCCGCAGACCTTTTCCCGGGAGTTTAAGAAGCGCTTTTCGCTCTCGCCACGTGAATACCGTTGCGCGGCGCACTGGGACACGGCAAAGCTGTTGAAAAAGTTTCACCCGGACGGAGAGAGCCTACCTCTGGCTCGTTTTTTTTCTCTGCCGGAACAGGTCTATTACGGCTATCCGATGAAGTATGAACTGCGCCTGTCGGATTTGGTGTTGCAAAGCACCGCTAAGACGAGCATCAGACAAAAGGTTGACCGTTTTTTCACCGCTGGCGGAGGCTCGCTTTCCGTACTTTCCGACTACGCCGCGGCGAGCAAAAATGAGCTTAACGTCGAGGTTAACGCTTTTGTCGGCTGTCATGAGGCGGGAAAGCTGCCCCCCGCGCTGGCCATGAACAGCTCGCTGACCACCCGGTCAGGGCTTTATGTCGGGGTTGAATTCTACGGCAGTTGGTCACGTTATGCTCGTTTATCCAGCGATCTGTATATGGAGCTGCTGCCATCCCTGGGGGTAAGTCGTCGGGACGGCTATGACATTGAATGTTTTATAACCCGCCATGCGGAAGGCGAAGAGGCAGGGGACAGGCGCTATCGCGTACGCTATTTTATCCCGGTGACGCTGTCGGCAGCGGGTCTGCGGTCTGACAGCGGTAGTGGGTCAGGGCCTGTGCCGGGGCGAAGTTAAGGTGGCCGGAGCCACCCAGGTTAACATCAAAGCGCAAACCACAGCAGCCAGGTGATGAGAAAGCCCGTCACCCCCATGATGGTTGTCAAGACGGTCCAGGTTTTGAGTCCATCTGGCACCGAGAGTCCGAGATAGCGCGTGACGACCCAGAATCCGGCGTCGTTGACGTGCGACAGCCCGAGCGAGCCGAAGCAGGTCGCCAGCGTCACCAGCACCAGCTGCAGCGGCTCCAGACCGACAACCGCCTGCGACAGCAGACCGGAGGTGGTGAGGATCGCCACGGTGGCCGAACCCTGCGAGGCTCTGAGCACCAGCGATAGCAGAAAAGCGGCGGGCATCAGCGGCAGATGTATTGTCTCCAGCGCCTCGGCTAAGGCATTACCGATGCCGGAAGCGACCAGTACGCCGCCAAAGGCGCCGCCGGCGCCGGCGACGAGGATCACGTCCGCCGACGAGGGGATCGCGCTGCCGGTGACTTCGCCCAGCTTTTTCAGGCTCATCCGCCGACGGATGCCCAGCGTCCAGCTGGCCAGGCCCAGGGAGATCAGCAGGGCGACCGGCGGGGTACCAATGACGGTCATCAGCTGGCGAACCGCGTTTTCCGGCAGCAGAAGCGCCTGACACAGCGTCCCGGAAACAATCAGCATGATGGGCACCACGATCAGCCCACCGATAACCAGCGCATTCGGCGGCGGCAGACGGGTCTGCTGCGCGTTAACCGAGAGATCCGGTACTTCCGCCGTTTGTTGCTGCTCCAGCACGTTAATCGACAGATGATAATGGCGCCGATTGATAAACCGGGCGACAAAATAGCCCACGATACCGACGACCACCGACACCCCAATCCCCGCCAGCATCAGCCAACCGACATCGCTATGCAGAATGCCTGCCGCAGCCGCTGCGCCAGGATGGGTGGGCAGCGCCACGTGGACGGTTAACATCACGCCGGCCATCGGCAGGCCAAACTTCAGCGGCGACACGTGGGCGACTTTGCTGAAGCCGTAGATTAACGGAATGATGATGATAAAGCCGACTTCAAAAAAGACCGGGGTGCCGAGAATAAAAGCCACGATGGTTAAGGCGGCAATGGTTCGTTTTGCACCCAGTACGCCGGTCAACGTTTTCGCCAGCGATTCGGCGCCGCCGGACATTTCAATCAGCACCCCCAGCATTGAGCCCAGAATAATAATGCTGGCGATGTGGCCAAGCAGGCCGCCCATGCCTTTTTCAATGGTGGTTATAATTTTATCTGCCGGAATGCCGGTGGCGAATGCCACCAGCAGGCTGACGATCAGGAGCGCCACAAAAGGATGTGCTTTCGCTTTGATCACTAACAGGAGCAACAGCACTACGCTGGCTAACGCAATAAGTAACAGCGCCGATGTCGACATAGGTTTGCCTCGGGTATTAACAGGTGTACAGAGAGTTATTTTTTTAGAAAACGGCGTTTATTTTTTCCGGTAGGGCGAGAACCACCCCAGCCCGGAAAGCGTGTCTGTCCGGGGGATATATTCGCAGCCGATCCAGCCGTCATAACCGGTTTTATCCAGTAGCGCATAGAGCCACGGATAGTTTATTTCGCCCTCATCCGGTTCATGACGGTCGGGCAGGGAGGCAATCTGAATATGGCGATACTGGCCGGCATATTCGGTAATAAGATGGCTTAAATTGCCGTCCACCTTCTGCGCGTGAAACAGATCTAACTGCACCGCCAGGTTCGGCCTGTCGACCCGTTTCACCATCGCCAGCGTCTGATATTGACTGTGGTAGAGATAGCCCGGTTTGGTCTGCGGATTCAGTGCTTCGATGAGTATCCGCTTGTCGTGGCGGG
>NZ_JAGRQY010000278.1:0-3395 GCF_018223905.1 Klebsiella sp. 28 | reverse complement strand
GATCATAATCGCTTTGCGTCGGCCAATCTTCTCCGACAGCGAACCGAAGAACACTCCACCAATGATCGAGGCGATGTTATAGCAGACCGCGATGATGCTGACCGTTTTAGGCTCGAAGCCGTGCTGAACTTTCAAAAAGACCGGGTAAAGATCCTGCGTCCCGTGAGAGAAGAAGTTGAAAGCCGCCATCAGCACCACCAGGTACAGGCACAGCTTCCAGTGGCTACGCAGTACCGGCAGCAGGGCCGTACTCTCTTTATTCTGCCTGGCCGCCTGCCAAACCGGAGACTCCTCGACGCAGAAATAGATAAACGGCAGCAGCAGCACCGGCGCGGCGCCAATGACAAACATCCCGCGCCAGCCGAGTTGTTCAAACAGCAGCCCATAGGCGACGGCCGCCAGCAAATAGCCGAAGGGGTATCCCGCCTGGAACAGGCCGGACATCAGGCCGCGCGAGCGGTCGGGGATCGTCTCCATCGCCAGCGAAGAGGCCACGCCCCAGATCCCGCCCATCGCCACGCCGTACAGCACCCGCAGCAGGAAAAACAGCATCAACGACGGCGCGGCGGCGGAGAGCAGCTCAAAAGCCGAGAAGAACACAATATTGAGCATCAGGATTGGTTTGCGACCAAACTTCTCCGCCGCCCTGCCGAAAATTAGCGCGCCGACAGGCCGCACGGCCAGAGTCAGCAGAATCGCCAGGGTGACCTCCTCAAGGTCGACATGAAACGAGTGGGCGATATCGCTCAGTAAAAAAACTAACAGGAAAAAGTCGAAAGCATCGAGCGTCCAGCTTAAAAAACTGGCTATCGCCGCATTACGCTGTCGTGAGGTCCAGCCGTGCATCTTGTCATCCCTATCCCGACGGCATTGCCGGGAGTGTGCGCGGCGTCCAGCAGAGCGAGCTGGGGTCACCGCTTGTGTAAATTGTTTGTATAGAAAGTTGCTCTTTTGTTAATTACACCCCTTTTACGACAATCGGCAAGTTTATTAGCATGCTAATTTGTTTCAAATTGCGTGTTCCCCTCACCGGTTCGGTAATTTTCGACCAGAATTAAAACCAGGTTCGCTTAAGCGAAGCGTCATCAATGCCGCATCTGCCCACAGGAAGGGAGAGAATCATGAAGAGAATTGCCATCGTCGGCGTGGGGCCGACGGGGATTTACACCTTTTATGAACTGGTGAAGCGCGGTGAGCCGCTGGCCATCACCTTGTTTGAAAAAGAGGCGCAGGCCGGGGTGGGTATGCCCTACAGTGACGATACTACCGCGGCGCAAATGCTGGCCAATATTGCCAGCATTGAGATCCCCCCCATCGACCTGACCTACCTGCAATGGCTGCAGCAGCAAAGCGATGACTGGCTGTCAGCGCGCGGGCTTGAACGGCACGCCCTGCATGAGCGCCAGTTTCTGCCGCGGGTGATCCTCGGCGAATACTATCGCGACCGTTTTCTGTACCTCGTTGAGCGGGCCCGGGACGTCGGCTTTGTGATTAGCGTTTGTGAATCCTGTGAAGTCACGGATATTGCGGTTCAGCCCACCGGGATCGCCATCCACACCGATAGTGCAGCAGACCCGGTAATTGTCGACCTGGTGGCGATTGCCACCGGCCATCTGTGGCCTGAAGAAGAGCGCGCCAGCCGACAGTACTTCCCCAGCCCGTGGACCGGCCTGATGGAGGCCCGCATTGCCCCCTGCCGGGTGGGGATCCTTGGGACTTCATTAAGCGCGATTGATGCCGCCGTGGCGGTAGTGGCCCGCCACGGCGTTTTCCATACCGAGGACGACAAAACGACCCATTTTTCCCTCCATCCAGGCAGCGAAGCGCTGGAGATCACCCTGATGTCACGCCACGGCGTGCTGCCGGAGGCCGATTTTTACTGCCCGATCCCGTGGGAGCCGCTGGAGATTGCCACTCCCGCCGCCCTCGAAGCAGCCATTGCGGAGGGTAGCGACGCTCTGTTAGATCGGATTTTTGAGCTGATCGTTAAAGAGCTGGAATATGCTGCCCCCGACTGGAGCGAGGCGATCGGGCTTCGTCAGCTGACGCCTGACAGTATCGCCGACGCCTGGTTTGCCGACCGCCTCACCCATGACCCCTTTCAGTGGGCGCAGCGCAATCTGCAGGAGGTGGAGCGCAATAAGCGCGAACACCACACGGTGCCCTGGCGCTATGCCATTCTGCGCCTGCATGAGGCGATTGAAACCGTGGTGCCGCAGTTCAACGACGCGGACAGCCGTCGCTTCCGCCAGGGCCTCGCCCGGGTATTTATCGATAACTACGCCGCCATTCCGCCAGAGTCCATACGTCGGCTGCTGGCCCTGCACCGGGCTGGCATTCTGCGGATCCTGACGCTGGGCGAAGATTATGAGCTGCAGCGGGAGCCTGACCGGACGCTGATTGTTCATCATCGTCAGCGCTGCGAATTCGATGTCTTTATCGATGCCCGCGGACAAAAGGCGCTGAAAACCCGGGATCTGCCCTTCCCTTCACTGCGCCAGCAGCTGCTGGCCTGCGGCGACGACATTCCGGACGTCGGTGATGACTACACGCTGCAGGCGCCGGAGACAGTGCGCGGCCGGGTCGCCTTCGGCGCCCTTCCCTGGCTGATGCACGATCGCCCCTTTGTGCAGGGGCTGACGGCCAGCGCCGAGATTGCCAGCGCTATGGCCCGCGCCGTGTCGCAGCAGGCCGCCGGCCGACGGCGCCGTCTCTGGTATATCGAATAGCGGAGCGCTTAAGCGCAATATCCGAATACTGGGGGGTGAACAGGCGTGCTATAAACAGCAACTGTCCGTCCCCTGCACGACCACGTTTAACATTTACGAGGTATTCATGAGTCATCTTTTTAGCGCGACGCGAATTGGTCAACTCACCCTTGATAACCGTATCGTTATCGCCCCGATGTGTCAGTACTCCGCCGACGAGGGTAAGGCGACCTCCTGGCACCGGATCCATCTTGGCCAACTGGCTTTCTCCGGCGCCGGCCTGTTAATTCTGGAAGCCACGGCGGTAGAGCCTGCGGGGCGTATTTCCCCGGGGGATCTGGGGCTGTGGGATGATGAAACCGAAAACGCCCTGCGCGGCGTAGTCGAAGATATTCGGGCCTGGTCGCCGATCCGTCTGGGGATCCAGCTGGGTCATGCCGGACGCAAGGCATCCTGCGCCGCCCCGTGGCAGGGAGGCCATCAGCTGGCGCTCAACGATGGTGGCTGGCAGACCGTCGCCCCTTCCGCCGTGGCGTTTCACGATGGCGATCGCCCCCCCGCTGAACTGAGCCATGCCGATCTGGCGCGCATCAAAGCGGCCTTCGTAGCCAGCGCGCTGCGCGCCCAGCGGCTGGGCTTTGAGCTGATTGAACTGCACGCCGCCCACGGCTATCTGCTGCACCAGTT
>NZ_JAGRQY010000277.1:0-784 GCF_018223905.1 Klebsiella sp. 28 | reverse complement strand
CGGGAGAGGTAAAGTAATTTACCTGGGCAGTCTCAGAGGCAGGATTTTGAATTTTCGTGATATATGTCAGAAGCGCAGGGAGGTCGAGCCACTTGAAGGGTGTTCCAGCCAGCAGCCCGTAAAAGAGATTGTATCCATCAATGAAAAAAGCGGTGCGCACGTTTGCTTCCCATCAGATACGAAAAAACCGGCTCGCTGGCCGGTTTCTTCACCCCAACTGCCAGTGAACTTAATCGCTGCGTTCGGGGTTGAGTTGTAGGAACAATACTATGCTATTTTGACGACCCCGTCAATCATCCCTGCTAATCCTGCATAACGGCCTTTCATCCCCGCTCACGATCTGTAGACATTCGGTAAAACCCGCATAACACCGAATCGCCCCGCCGCGGCGCGCAACACTACATGTTGTGCCTGTCTCAGCTGGCAGGCCTACCAGATATAGTGATCGGGCGGTCAGCGCCGGGGCAGGCCGCGCCGGTTGCCCCGCTGCGCCATTCGGTAAAACTCCGGCACGGGGGGGGGCCCGAATGCGGTTTACCGCCAGCGGAGTTTTTCTTCTTGCTTTTTTACACATTGCACAATGGCGAGGTGGTATTAGAAAATGTCATTTCTCACATTAAGCCTATATCCGCTTTTCGCTCATAGCTGCCGGTCAACTCGGAAGGAAACTGTCTCTATTTTCTGTTGGAGATGACCAAGAGAAGTGCAAACAGGCAGTCAAGTAAAATGCAAATGGGGAGTCAAGTGAATGCAAATACCCACCGGGCGCCGCTGCCGCGTGGGA
>NZ_JAGRQY010000276.1:0-6346 GCF_018223905.1 Klebsiella sp. 28 | reverse complement strand
GGCGTTTACGCCGCAAGCCGGGAAAACCATCAACTTACCAGTTGTTTGAGCAGCGCAAAGGCTTCCTTCATTTTGTCTTCACTCACCACAAAGGCGCGCAGCTGGTTTTCGGCATCCACGCCTTTCGCCACCAGCCCCTCTTTAGCGGCCACGATGTTCCACGTCAGATCGTCGCGGCGGGTGTCGCCGGCCAGATGCAGCGGCAGATCCGGGGTTTTCACCTTCACCAGCATTGGCGGCAGCTTGAGTTCTCCCGCCTGCGCCAGCAGATTTTTACTCAGGCACATGGCGCTGAGTAAAATCGGCTGCAGGAACGGCAGTACCACGCCGTTGATTTCCGCACAGTCGCCGAGCGCATAAATCGCCGGGTCGCTGGTTTGCAGCTGGCTATTGACCACAATACCGCGGTTAATCTGCAGTCCGGCGTGGCGCGCCAGCGACGTTTCCGGGCGCAGGCCGGCGGCGGCCACCACCGCATCGACGGTTATCGCGCGCTGGCGATCGAGACTGACGCGAATGCCGTCGGCGGTTTGCTCCAGCCCCTCCAGCTGCGTTTTCAGCATCAGATGTACGCCCATCTCGGTGAGCCGATGCTGCAGGCAGCTGCTGGCCTCCGGCGGCATCAGCGCCGCCAGCACGCTGGCGGAGTTATCGACTACCGTTACCGCTTTACCGGCGCGGCAGAAATCCATCGCCAGTTCGCAGCCAATCAGGCCGCCGCCGACGATCAGCACGCGCTTCGCGTCGTGCAGCCGGCTCTGCGCCGCGCCATATTCGCGCTGGCTATTGAGCGTTAGCATCAGCTCGCGCCCCGGCACCGACGGGATAAACGGCGTCGCGCCGGTGGCCAGCACCAGTTTGTCGTAGCGCCACTGGTTATCCTGGCTCTTCACTAACCGGTTTTCGGCGTCGATATCGCTTACCCAGGTATGGGGAAACAGACGCAGAGTGTACTGCTCGGCGAACTCGCCGGCGCTTTGCAGGGTCAGATCGTCGGCCTTCTGTCCGCGGCTGATGACATGGCTGAGGTCCGGTTTGTTGTATTCATCCATGCTATCGGCGGCGATGAGGGTCAGCGGGATTTGCGCATCCTGCTTACGAATATTTTTCACCAGCTGGCGGGCCGCGAAGCCCGAGCCGATGATGACGATGCCATCACTCATTTTGCCTCCGTCGCCAGTACGTCAAAGACATCTTTGCCAAGAGAACACTCAGGGCAGAGGAAATTGTCCGGCACTTCGCTCCACGGCGTACCCGGCTGTACATCCTGATTAGGTTCGCCTTTCGCCGGGTCATAGACCCACTGGCACACGCTGCACTGCATCATGGGACCGAGATCGGCGGCCGCGGCGGCGGCACAGGCGCAGTCTTGTGGTTCCGGCGTTGTCGCTGCTTCAGCAACCGGCAGCGGCGAGAGGGCCCATTGGCGAGCGATGTCGCGACCGTGTTGGCGGCACAGCTCCAGCGCGTCGATATCCGGGCGCCATTTGGCTTTCAGGCTCAGCGACATCTCAAAGCCGGCATCCTGCAGGCGGGTGGACAGGCGGTCTACCGCGCCGCCGCTCCAGCCGTGCGAGCCAAAGGCGCTGGCGCGTTTATTGCGAAAACGCAGCCCGGTCATCTCTTCCACCAGCCCGGCGATTTTCGGCATCATCACGTTGTTCATGGTGGACGTGCCGACAAGTACGCCTTTCGAGCGGAAAACATTGGTGAGGATGTCGTTTTTGTCGCTGCGGGCGACGTTAAAGATTTTCACCGCTACCCGTGGGTCAACCTCGGTGATCCCCTGGGCAATGGCGTCCGCCATCATGCGGGTATTATTGGACATGGTGTCGTAAAAGATGGTGATGCGATCTTCCTGATAATCCGCCGCCCACTCGAGGTATTTCTCGACGATTTGCGTCGGGTTATCGCGCCAGACCACGCCGTGGGAGGTGGCAATCATCTCCACCGGCAGGTTGAAGCCGAGGATTTCAGTAATTTT
Organism: Klebsiella sp. 28; assembly: GCF_018223905.1. Classification (NCBI taxonomy): domain Bacteria; kingdom Pseudomonadati; phylum Pseudomonadota; class Gammaproteobacteria; order Enterobacterales; family Enterobacteriaceae; genus Klebsiella; species Klebsiella sp. 28. The sequence goes on along the minus strand of NZ_JAGRQY010000276.1, from coordinate 4,362 downwards.
CGGCGTCACCAGGCGGCTGAAGGGCGTCAGGATGTTGGCGTAGTAGCGCTGGCACTGTTCGTACAGTTCAGTCTGGTCCACTTCATCGTTGAACAGATGTTCGTCGCAATAGTGCTGGCCGAAGGCGTCGTTGCTGAACAGCACCGCGTCGCCGGACAGGTAGGTCATCATGCTGTCCGGCCAGTGCAGCATCGGCGTTTCCACGAAGATCAGCTGTTTACCGTTACCGATGTCGAGAGTATCGCCGGTTTTCACCACGTGGAAGTTCCACTCCGGATGATGATGGTGGCCGTTGATCGAGTCGATGGCGTTGGCAGTGCAGTAGATCGGCGTATCCGGGATCTGCATCATCAGTTCGGTCAGCGCGCCGGCATGGTCCTCTTCGGCGTGGTTAATGACGATATAGTCGAGGTCGGCGAGGTCGATTTCGCGGCGCAGGTTCTGTACGAACTCGCGGCTGAATTTATGATCGACGGTATCGATCAGCACGTTTTTCTCTTCGCGGATGAGATAGCTGTTGTAGCTGCTGCCGCGCAGCGTTTTATATTCGGTGCCGTGGAAATCACGCACTTCCCAGTCACGTTGGCCAACCCAAAGAATGTTATTTTTCACCACAATAGACATAGCAACCTCAATCAATACAGTGTGTTTAAACTCAGTTGACTGGCTTATATCAAGTTGCGTGCCAACTTTTTAATTAATTGATAATTATCTGTTTTTAATTTTTTCTGATTTTGGTTGTTGTCAAAATGACAATGGTTAAAATAGTCGATATGACAATGCGTATTGTCAAAATGACAATGGAGCGGCAATGAGTTTTTCCGTCGACGAGCTGGCGAGAATCGCCATAGATTTACAAAGTGATATTGGTCACACCGACCGCTTTTCGCGCCTGATTACTACCCTGCGGCAAATTCTTGGCTGCGATGCCTCGGCGCTGCTGCGCTATGAGGCGCATCAGTTTGTGCCGCTGGCGATCGATGGCCTGGCGCAGGATGTGCTCGGTCGGCGCTTTGCCCTGGAAGGACACCCGCGGCTGGAGGCGATTGCGCGCGCCGGGGATGTGGTGCGCTTCCCGGCGGATAGCGACCTGCCCGACCCCTATGACGGGCTGATCCCCGGTCATGAGAGCCTCAAAGTCCATGCCTGCGTGGGACTGCCGCTGTTTGCCGGGCAGACGCTGATTGGCGCGCTGACCCTGGACGGCATGGATGCCGATCGTTTCGATAGCTTCAGCGATGAAGAGCTGCGGCTGATTGCCGCGCTGGTGGCCGGGGCGCTGAATAATGCGCTGCTTATCGCCCGCCTTGAAGCGCAAAACGTCCTGCCGGCGCAGGCGGTGAATTACCCGCTGCCGGAGCGCCAGGAGATCATCGGCCTGTCGGGGCCCATGCTGCAGCTGAAAAAAGAGATCGATATCGTCGCCGCCTCGGATTTAAACGTGCTGATCAGCGGCGAAACCGGCACCGGCAAAGAGCTGGTGGCGAAGGCGGTGCATCAGGGGTCGCCGCGAGCCGCCAACCCTCTGGTGTACCTCAACTGCGCGGCGCTGCCGGAAAGCGTAGCGGAGAGCGAGCTGTTCGGCCATGTGAAAGGGGCATTTACCGGGGCTATCAGCAACCGCAGCGGTAAATTTGAGATGGCGGATAACGGCACCCTGTTTCTTGACGAAATCGGCGAACTGTCGCTGGCGCTGCAGGCCAAACTGCTGCGCGTGCTGCAGTATGGCGATATTCAGCGCGTCGGCGATGACCGCAGCCTGCGGGTCGATGTGCGGGTGCTGGCGGCGACGAACCGCGATCTGCGCCAGGAGGTGGTGGAAGGGCGCTTTCGCGCCGACCTGTACCATCGGCTGAGCGTCTTCCCGCTGTCGGTTCCGCCGCTACGCGAGCGGGAAAGTGACGTGGTGCTGCTGGCGGGCTATTTCTGCGAGCAGTGCCGCCTGCGGATGGGGCTGGCGCGGGTCATTTTGGCTGAGGCGGCGCGAAACCGGCTGCAGCAGTGGTCCTGGCCGGGCAACGTGCGCGAACTGGAGCATGCTATCCATCGGGCGGTGGTGCTGGCGCGGGCCACCCAGGCCGGTGATGAAGTGGTCCTGGAGCCGCAGCATTTCCAGTTTGCGGTGGCGGCGCCAATGTTGCCGACTGAGACGGCGGCAGCGGCGCCCGCGACGGGAAACATCAATCTGCGCGAGGCGACCGACTCTTTTCAGCGAGAAGCCATTAGCCGCGCGCTGGAGGCGAACCAGGGCAACTGGGCGGCGACCGCCCGAGCGCTGGAACTGGACGTCGCCAACCTGCATCGGCTGGCGAAACGTCTGGGGCTTAAAGGATCCCCGCCTGGTAAAAGTTCTGCAGGTTAATGGCGCCGACCAGTTGGCCGTTCTCATCCACTACCGGCGCGGCGCTGATTTTGTGTTTCATCAGCCGCTCTTTGGCTTCCACCGCGCGGCTATCCGCCTGCAGCGTTACGCCGTTGCGGGTCATCGCCCGAGTGACGCCATCGTTGAGCGTACCGCCAGCAACCAGCCAGCGGCGCAGGTCGCCGTCGGTGAAAACGCCCTGCACGCGGTTGGCTTCATCGCAGACCGCCACCAGGCCGAGTCCGGTTCGGCTTAGTTCGAGCATGGCGTCCATGACGTTGGCCTCGGCATTGACCCGCGGCACTTCTTCGTCGCGGCGCATCAGGTGATGCACTTTGTTCAGCAGCCGCGCGCCGAGGGCGCCCGCCGGGTGGGAACGGGCGAAATCCTCTTCATTGAAACCGCGCGCCTGCATCACCGCCATCGCCAACGCGTCGCCCAGCATCAGCGTGTTGACGGTGCTGGAGGTTGGCGCCAGATGCATCGGGCAGGCCTCGCGCTCCACGGCGATATCCAGCACCGCTTTCGCCGCCAGCGCCAGCGGCGAGGTGGATTTGCCGGTCATCGCCAGCAGCGGAATGCCTTTTTCTTCCAGCCGCGGCACGATGAGATCCAGCTCTTTCGCGCTACCGGAGTAGGAGATAAACAGCATCACGTCGCGGCTATCGAGCATGCCGAGATCGCCGTGCAGGGCTTCCGCCGGATGGACGAAAAAGGCCGGGGTGCCGGTGCTGGCGAAGGTTGCCGCCAGCTTTTTACCGATGTGGCCGGATTTACCGATACCGGAGACAATCAGTTTGCCCTCGCAGTGGATAATGGTTTCCGCCGCGCGGATGAAGTCGTCGCCCAGGCGCTCCGGCAGGCGGCTCGCCTCCTGCAGCTCAAGCATCAGGGTCTGGCGTCCGGCCTCTAACAAAAAGTTACTCATGATGTTCTCCAGTAATAATGACTTCAATACCTTTGGCTTCCAGCGCCCGCTGGAATTCCGGGTCAATATCGGCATCGGTAATCAATTTATCCACGCGTTCAAGGCCGCAGACAATATTGGGGCTTTTACGACCAAACTTGGATGAGTCGGCCATCAGGATCACTTCGCGGGCGGCGTTGCACATTGCTTTGCTGACGGTATAGACCTCATTAAAGGTAGTGACTCCGGCGTTCAGATCGATACCGTCGGTGCCCATAAACAGCTTGTCGAAGCTGAACTGTTCGAAGGCGTTTTCCGCCAGCTGGCCGTGAAAAGAGGCCGATTTTTTACGGAAGGTGCCGCCCGGCATCAGGATGGTCTGCTCGTTATCGAACTCTGATAGCGCGTTGACGATATGCAGGCTGTTGGTCATCACCGTGATGTTATTGAAGTGACTCAGCAATGGCACCATCTGCAGCACGGTGCTGCCGGCGTCGAGGATAATTGAATCGCCATCGTGGATGTATCGCACGGCGGCCTCGGCAATCTGCGCTTTTTTATGGGTGTTGATCAGCGTTTTATGGTCAATCGGCGGATCGGCTTCATCCTTGTTGAGTACCACGCCACCGTAGGTGCGAATGACGGTGCCGGCGTTTTCCAGCGTGACCAGATCCTTGCGGATGGTGGTGCCAGTGGTATCGAAGTGTTGCGCCAGCTCTTCGACCGAGCATTTTCCCTGCGACTGCAGGAACTCGAGAATGGCTGCCTGGCGCTGACGTGGTTTCATAGGCGTCTATCCTGCGTTTAAGTTTCGAAGTGATAATTTCGCAAGATATTTACTTTTACAACGAAATTATCCATGTTTCGGATTAAGCGCTAATGATAGTGCATTCTGACAGCGCGGATCATGGGGAAAGATCACATCAGGCTGCAATTCCGCAATATGTTTGCCTGCCAGAGCCGGGATCTTTTGCGGACTGGCGAAAATGGTGAAGCCTTTCATCAGCAGCGTGTCGCTAATGCGGTCGTTATCATCGACGGCGATGGCGACGATGGCGCGCGGTTGAAAGCGCCCGGCGGAGCGGCCGACGCC
>NZ_JAGRQY010000275.1:0-5588 GCF_018223905.1 Klebsiella sp. 28 | reverse complement strand
GTGCGGCCCAAACAGGCTCTGCGGCCGCAGAATGGTAAAACGGGTATGCGGGTTAGCCTGCGCCAGCAGGTTGATCACCTCCTCGCTGGCCGCCTTGCTGCGGGCAAACTCGTTGGCGAAGCGGTGTGGACGGAAATCTTCCTGGATATCACGATGATGGTGATAATCAAAATAGAGCGATGGCGAAGAGATATGGACGAAATTGCGCACTCCCCATGCCACTGACCATTCGCCCAGACGACGGGTGGCGCGGACGTTAGCGAGATCGAAAGCCTGCTGAGTGCCCCATGGCGAGGTAAAGCTGGAGCAGTGCCATAGGGTATCGATACCGGCGAGCATCACTTTAGCCTGCGAAGAGACCAGCTCGGTTAAATCTGCCGGGATGAATTCCGCCCCCATTTTGCTCAGAAGCTTGCCCATCGCTTCGTTGCGCCCGGTCGCTCGCACGCTGATGCCCTTGTTGCGCAGATATTCCACTGCGTTGCGGCCTAATCCGCTGGTCGCACCGGTAACCAGTACCTTCATATCACTCTACTGTCCCAGAAAAGAATTTCGTGCGCATTTTTCCGTGATTCTCCCGACTATGCAATGAGAATCATGAAAGAATAACGCTTATCCTTCGACTCTGCCTGAGATTTGTTCGGCCAGCCGGGCGATGCGTTGCGCCATACCGCGGAAAATAAACAGGTGCGCCGGGATCATCAGCAGCCAGTAGATCAGGCCTGGCATACCGTGCGGGTGCCACCAGGCGCGCACGTCCAGTTCACGACGATCGCCTTTATCGTTAATGGTAAAGCTTAATCGGCCCAGCCCGGGCGCTTTCATACCGAATAGCAGGGTGAGCTGTTTTTCTTCCTCCACGATAATTACCTTCCAGCTGTCGACCGTATCGCCGGTTTGCAGATAAGCGCGCTGCGGCCGCCCTTTGGCCAGCCGGTGGCCGACCAGCAGATCCATCGCGCCGCGGGTTTTCCACAGCAGATTGCCGAAAAAATACTCCTCTTCACCGCCGATTTGGTTAACGACCTGCCACAGGGCCTGGCGGCTTGCCTGAGTGGCGACGGTGCAACCTGCCTGCTTCGGATAGTAGCCGTACTCTGGTCGCCAGCGGGCGAAAGCCTGAGCGTCGTAGCCCCAGTCGCTGGAGTTTACTAACTGCTCTTCTTCTTTCAGCGTGCGGCGAACCGCCTGATCGAAGGGGATCAGCGTTTGCGGGATCAGCGCCCGCAGCGCCCGATCGTCAGCGATTAGATCGTGCTTCAGCCCCTGAATCAGCGCCTTGGCGATGGTCGGCGGCACCGAGGTGATGACATTGAGGAACCACACCGAGATCCAGCGCGTCGGCAGGGGAATGGGAATGAGCGGGCGATGTTTACCGCTGACGGCCATAAAGCGAATGAACTGCTGCTGATAGCTTAACACCTCCGGACCGGCGGCTTCGAAGACGCGGTGCGCATCGGAGGGATGATTCAGCAGCTCAACCAGGTCAACGAGCAGGTTTTCCAGCGCGACAGGGGTAGTACGCGAACGTACCCAGCGCGGAGGGGTTAGCACCGGCAGGTTATAAACCATGTCGCGCATCACCTCGAAGGCGGCGGAGCCGGCGCCGACGATAATCCCGGCCCGCAGCTCGGTCACCGGCACGCCCGACTCACGCAGGAGATCGCCGGTAATCTGACGAGCGCGCAGATGGTCGGACTGCTCCTGCGCCGGGGCCTGCAGCGAACTGAGAAATATCACCTGGCGCACTGATGACTGACGCAGGGCATCGCGCACATACGTCGCCACCCGCCGCTCATGGGCGATAAAATCACCGCCTTCGCCCATGCCGTGGACCAGATAATAAAGGGTATCGATACCGGTGAGTAGCGCAGGCAGGTCCTGCGGTTGATTGAGATCGACTGACCGGCAGGTAACGCCGGGCAAAGCGAGTTTTTGCAATCGGTCGATATGGCGTGCCGCCGCCAGCACCGGATAGCCCCGCGCGCTTAATGCGCGCACTAAATGCTGGCCAATATAGCCGCTGGCGCCGAGCACCAGAACTGATTGCGACACGCCTGGCTCCTTAGCGTTGTAAAAAAGCCTGCCAGTGGGCGACCACCTCGCTCAGCTGCTGACGGTTGACATCCAGGTGAGTGACCAGACGGACAACAGGCGAGGCGTTAATCAATACCCCCTGCGCCTGCATAAACTTGCCGAGCGCCGGGGCCTGCTCTTCGCCGACGCGAACGAACAGCATGTTGGTATCGTGACGGGTGACGTCGGCGCCGATAGCGCGCAGCTGCTCTGCCATCCACGCGGCGTTGTCATGATCCTCCTGCAGGCGCTGCACGTTATTTTTCAGCGCGTACAGCCCGGCGGCGGCCAGGATGCCCGCCTGGCGCATCCCGCCGCCGACCATTTTCCGCCAGCGGACGGCGCGGCGAATGTACGCCTCGCTGCCGAGCAGCAGCGAGCCTACCGGAGCGCCAAGCCCCTTTGACAGGCAGATGGTGAAGGAGTCGCAGTATTGGGCGATATCGCGTAACTCGCAGCCGTAGGCCACCACGGCGTTAAAGATGCGTGCGCCGTCGACGTGCAGCGCCAGATTGCGCTGGCGGGTAAACGCCCAGGCTTCCTGCAGATAGTCGCGCGGCAGCACCTTACCGTTATGGGTGTTTTCCAGGCTCAGCAGGCGGGTGGGGGCAAAATGGATATCGTCGGGTTTGATTTTCGCCGCCACTTTATCCAGCGGCAGCGAACCATCCGCCGCGGCGTCGATCGGCTGCGGCTGAATACTGCCGAGGACCGCCGCGCCGCCGGCTTCGTACAGATAGTTATGCGCCCCCTGGCCGACGATATACTCTTCGCCGCGCTGGCAATGGCTGAGCAGGCCAACGAGGTTGGCCTGGGTGCCGGTGGGTAGAAATAGCGCCGCTTCTTTGCCGGCCAGGTCGGCGGCATAGCGCTGCAGTTCATTGACGGTAGGGTCGTCGCCATACACATCGTCCCCGACCGGGGCGGCCATCATGGCCTCCAGCATGGCGCGCCCGGGACGGGTAACGGTATCACTGCGTAAATCGATCACGGCTTTTCCTTGGTCTGGTTCAACGTATTGCTTCTGTTTTACCTGAGCCAGTTGGTTTTCGCCAGTTCGATGACCTCATCGCCGCGCCCGCTGATGAGCGCCCGCAGCATATACAGGCTAAAGCCTTTGGCCTGCTCCAGCTTGATCTGCGGCGGGATCGCCAGTTCCTCTTTGGCGACGACGACGTCGACCAGCACCGGACCGTCGGTGCGGAAGGCGGTCTGCAGCGCTTCATCCACCTCGGAGGCTTTTTCAACGCGTATACCTTTGATACCGCAGGCCTCGGCGATGCGGGCGAAGTTGGTATCGTGGAGCTCCGTACCGTCGGTGAGATAGCCCCCGGCCTTCATTTCCATCGCCACGAAGCCCAGCACGCTGTTGTTAAAGATGACAATCTTCACCGGCAGCTTCATCTGCGCCAGCGACAGAAAATCGCCCATCAGCATGCTGAACCCGCCGTCGCCGCACATGGCCACTACCTGCCGCTCCGGCGCAGTGGCCTTGGCGCCGATAGCCTGCGGCATGGCGTTGGCCATTGAGCCGTGGTTGAACGAGCCCAGCAGGCGGCGTTTACCATTCATTTTGAGATAGCGTGCCGCCCAGACGGTCGGGGTGCCGACATCACAGGTGAAAATGGCATCTTCATCGGCAAAATGACTGATCTGCTGCGCCAGATATTGCGGGTGAATGGCTTTATCGCTGGGTTTAGCCAGATCGTCGAGCCCTTTTCGCGCGTCGCGATAGTGCTCCAGCGCCTTATCGAGGAAGTGGTGATCGGTTTTCTCTTCCAGCAGCGGCAGCAGCGCCTTCAGCGTCGATTTAATATCGCCCACCAGCGCCATGTCGACCTTACTGTGTGCGCCGATGCTGCCGGGGTTGATGTCGATCTGGATAATTTTCGCGTCGGTTGGGTAGAAGGCGCGATAGGGGAACTGGGTACCCAGCAGGATCAGGGTATCGGCGTTCATCATGGTGTGGAAGCCAGAAGAGAAGCCAATCAGCCCGGTCATGCCCACATCGTACGGGTTGTCGTACTCCACGTGCTCTTTGCCGCGCAGGGCGTGGACGATGGGGGCTTTAATTTTGGCTGCGAACTCCACCAGTTCCTGGTGGGCGCCGGCGCAACCGCTGCCGCACATGAGCGCGATATTGCTGGAGTAGCGAATAAGCTGCGCCAGCTTGCGCAGCTCTTCTTCCGCCGGGGTGACCGTCGGCAGCGGCGCATGATACCAGTGGCTGCTGGCGCTTTCCGGGGCGGCCTTCAGCGCCACATCGCCGGGCAACACCACCACCGAGACGCCGCGGTTAATCACTGCCTTACGCATCGCCACTGCCAGCACCTGCGGGATCTGTTCCGGCGTGGAGACCAGTTCGCAGTAATGGCTGCACTCGCGGAACAGCTCCTGAGGATGGGTTTCCTGAAAATAGCCGCTGCCGATTTCGCTGGATGGGATGTGGGCGGCGATGGCCAGCACCGGGACATGGTTGCGATGACAGTCAAACAAACCGTTAATCAGGTGCAGGTTGCCCGGTCCGCAGGAGCCGGCGCAGACCGCCAGCTCGCCGGTCAGCTGCGCTTCCGCGCCAGCGGCGAAAGCGGCGACCTCTTCGTGCCGGGTGGGCATCCAGTCGATGGTGCCCATGCGGTTAAGGCTATCGCTCAATCCATTGAGGGAATCTCCGGTGACGCCCCAGATACGTTTCACGCCGGCCTGTTCCAGCGTTTTGGCAATGTATGCCGCCACGGTCTGCTTCATGATCTCCATCTCCTTTTTTTGATAACGCCTTCAAGCTTAGATGAAACTGACCGCAATGTAACCGATTACCCCTGATTTTTTGCTGGTTTTATTCCTCTCCGGCTGCGCATACTCTGGAAGTACACAGGATGCAAAACAGGATGCACATCAAATGGTTAAAGGATTGTTAAACACAGTAAATCGCAGGCTGTCGCATGATGACGCCGGTAAACTCTTGTTACGACTTGCCGTCGGCGGCTTAATGCTTTTCCATGGAATCCATAAGCTGATAGATGGTGTGGATGGCATTAGCGGGATGCTGGCGGCGCAGGGATTGCCCGGGTTTATCGCCTACGGTGTGCTGGTGGGGGAAGTGGTCGCTCCCTGCTTGTTAATTCTCGGCGTCCTGACCCGCCCGGCGGCGTTGGTGCTGGCGTTCACCATGGTGGTGGCGTGGCTGATGGTCGGCTTAGATAAGACGTTTGCGCTTGATGCGGTGGGAGCATGGGCCATTGAGAATCTGGTCTATTTCTTTGTTGGCGCACTGGCGATTGCGCTACTCGGCGCGGGGCGTTATTCGCTGGCCGGTCAGTCGGCCTGGCGGTAAAAATGCCTCATTCGTCCTGGGGCGTAAAGTCGATACTGTTGGCGATTTGCAATTTTTTCAGTCCGGGAAAGCGTTTATCTCATGTCGCCTGAGCGTTTGTTTATTGTCGCCAGGGATTTTCCCGGAGGCGGCGCATTGCGCCTTCTCCGGGCTACCAAATCGCACAGCGCTGTAGCCC
>NZ_JAGRQY010000274.1:0-3620 GCF_018223905.1 Klebsiella sp. 28 | reverse complement strand
TCCAACCCTAGAATGCAAATAGCCGTTTTATTACCTGCGTCTGTCGATTACCGATGTGTGCAACTTCCGTTGCACCTACTGCCTGCCGAACGGTTACAAGCCCGGCGCCGTCAATAACAATGGCTTTCTCAGCGTAGACGAAATACGCCGGGTTACGCGCGCTTTCTCTGCGCTGGGCACCGAAAAAGTTCGCCTCACCGGTGGGGAACCCTCCCTGCGCCGCGACTTCACCGAGATCATTGCCGCCGTGCGTGAAAACCCGGCGATCCGTCAGATTGCGGTCACTACCAACGGTTACCGCCTGGCGCGCGATGTCGAACGCTGGCGCGATGCCGGCCTGACGGCGATTAACGTCAGCGTTGATAGCCTCGACGCCCGCCAGTTCCATGCCATCACCGGCCAGGACAAGTTCCACCAGGTGATGGACGGCATTGACGCCGCCTTCGCCGCTGGCTTTGACAAGGTGAAGGTGAATACCGTGCTGATGCGTGATGTTAACCATCACCAGCTCGATACCTTCCTCGCGTGGATCCAACCCCGTCGTATCCAGCTGCGCTTTATTGAGCTGATGGAAACCGGTGAAGGCAGCGACCTGTTCCGTCGTCACCATCTCTCCGGCATGGTGCTGCGCGATGAACTGCTGCGCCGCGGCTGGATCCATCAGATCCGCCAGCGCAGCGATGGCCCGGCGCAGGTCTTTTGTCACCCGGACTACGCCGGCGAGATCGGCCTCATCATGCCGTATGAAAAAGACTTTTGCGCCACCTGCAATCGGCTGCGCGTCTCGTCCGTTGGCAAACTGCACCTGTGCCTGTTTGGCGAAGGCGGCGTCGACCTGCGCGACCTGATGGCCGAAGACCAGCAGCAGGCCGCGCTTGAGGCGCGGATCGCCGAAGCCTTAACCCATAAAAAGCAGACCCATTTCCTGCATCAGGGCAACACCGGTATTACGCAGAACCTGTCCTATATTGGCGGTTAATCGTTTTCGAAAGGAGCATTCAGATGAGCCAGGCTAGCGCTGAGTTTATTCCGACCCGTATTGCTATTCTTACCGTTTCCAGCCGTCGCGGCGAAGAGGACGACACTTCCGGTCACTGGCTGCGCGAGGCGGCGCAGGAGGCGGGGCACCAAGTCGTCGAGAAGGCGATCGTCAAAGAGAATCGCTACGCCATCCGCGCTCAGGTATCGGCGTGGATAGCCAGCGATAACGTGCAGGTGGTGCTGATCACCGGCGGCACCGGTTTTACCGACGGCGATCAGGCGCCGGAAGCGCTGCTGCCGCTGTTTGATCGTGAGGTCGAAGGCTTTGGCGAAGTGTTCCGCATGCTGTCGTTCGAAGAGATCGGCACCTCGACGCTGCAGTCCCGGGCCGTGGCCGGCGTCGCCAACCGCACGCTGATTTTTGCCATGCCGGGCTCGACCAAAGCCTGCCGCACGGCGTGGGACAACATCATTGCCCCGCAGCTTGATGCCCGCACCCGTCCGTGTAACTTCATTCCTCACCTGAAGAAATAATCTATGTCACAACTGACCCATATTAACGCCGCGGGCGAAGCCCATATGGTGGATGTCTCCGGCAAAGCGGAAACGGTGCGCGAAGCGCGCGCCGAGGCTTATGTCGAAATGCAGGCGACGACCCTGGCGATGATTATCGACGGCAGCCACCATAAAGGCGACGTGTTTGCCACCGCGCGTATCGCCGGGATCCAGGCGGCCAAACGCACCTGGGAGCTGATCCCGCTGTGTCATCCGCTGATGCTCAGCAAAGTGGAAGTCAATCTGCAGGCGCAGCCGGAACATAACCGGGTGCGCATTGAATCGCTCTGCCGACTCACCGGGAAAACCGGCGTTGAGATGGAAGCATTGACCGCCGCCTCGGTTGCCGCGCTGACCATTTACGATATGTGCAAAGCGGTGCAGAAGGATATGGTGATTGGCCCGGTGCGCCTGCTGGCGAAAAGCGGCGGCAAGTCCGGCGATTTTAAGGTGGATGAATGCCATGATTAAGATTCTGTTTTTTGCCCAGGTGCGCGAGCTGGTCGGTACCGATTCGCTGACCCTTGATGCCAGCGAACTGGCGACTGTCGAAGCGGTTCGTCAGCAGCTTGCCGCCCGCGGCGATCGCTGGGCGCTGGCCCTGGAGGAGGGCAAGCTGCTGGCGGCGGTTAACCAGACGCTAACCTCTTTCGAACATCCAGTGGCCAGCGGCGACGAAGTGGCGTTCTTCCCACCGGTAACGGGGGGCTGACATGACACAAACCCGTATCGTGGTCAGCCCGGCGCGCTTTAGCGTCAGTGAGGAATATCCCTGGCTGGCGGAACGCGATGAAGACGGCGCGGTGGTCACCTTCACCGGTAAAGTGCGTAACCACAACCTCGGCGACAGCGTGAAGGCGCTGACCCTCGAGCACTATCCGGGGATGACTGAAAAATCGCTGGCGGAAATTGTCGAGCTGGCGCGCGAGCGCTGGCCGCTGGGCCGGGTGACGGTTATCCATCGCATCGGCGAAATGTGGCCGGGGGAAGAGATTGTGTTTGTCGGCGTCACCAGCGCTCACCGCGGCAGCGCCTTCGCCGCCGGCGAGTTTATTATGGATTACCTGAAAACCCGCGCGCCGTTCTGGAAGCGTGAAGCGACGCCGGATGGCGAACGCTGGGTCGACGCCCGCGACAGCGATCGCCAGGCGGCAGAGCGCTGGTAGTGTGATACGCTTACAGGGTGAAACTTTGTTTATCAGGAGAGAGTCATGGACAGATATCCGCGTTCCGATTCAATAGTGCAGGGCCGTACCGGCCTGCAGACTTACATGGCGCAGGTGTACGGCTGGATGACGGTCGGCCTGCTGCTGACGGCGTTTATCGCGTGGTTTGCAGCGAATACTCCGGCGGTGATGATGTTCGTCTTTTCGAGCAAAATCACTTTCTTCGGGCTGATTATTGCCCAGCTGGCGCTGGTGTTTGTGCTGTCGGGAATGGTGCAGCGGCTGAGCGCCGGGATGGCCACCACGCTGTTTATGCTCTATTCGGCGCTGACCGGACTGACGCTATCGAGCATTTTTATCGCCTATACCTATTCATCGATCGCCAGCACCTTTGTGGTCACCGGCGGGATGTTTGGGGCGATGAGCCTGTATGGTTACACCACGAAGCGCGATCTGAGCGGCTTCGGCAGCATGCTGTTTATGGGGCTGATTGGCATCGTGCTGGCGTCGCTGGTCAACCTGTGGCTGAAGAGCGAGGCGCTGATGTGGGCTGTGACCTACATTGGGGTGGTGCTGTTTGTCGGCCTGACGGCGTATGACACCCAGAAGCTGAAAAACATCGGCGAGCAGATTGATACCCGCGACAGCGCCACGCTGCGTAAATACTCGATCCTTGGCGCCTTAACGCTGTATCTGGACTTCATCAACCTGTTCCTGATGCTGCTGCGTATTATGGGCAACCGCCGCTAACCTCTTTATATCAAGGGGTTGCATCTCCGAACGCCCGGCAAGCGCAGCGCCGCCGGGCGAGATTTCAGGCACGGTACCCTTGATTTTGCCGGGTGGCGGCTGCGCCTTACCCGGCCTACAGGATCCTCTCACAGGCTCACACTCCGTAGGCCCGCGCAAGCGCATGGA
>NZ_JAGRQY010000273.1:0-3255 GCF_018223905.1 Klebsiella sp. 28 | reverse complement strand
ATCTCCAGCAGACGCATCATCACCGAATCCACTTTGCCGCCGAGATAACCGGAGAGCGAACCGTACAGCGTGCCGAGGATCACCGCCACCAGCGCCGCCGCCACCCCGACCATCAGCGAAATGCGCCCGCCGATCGCTACGCGCACCAGCAGATCGCGCCCGGAGGAGTCGGTTCCGAAGTAGTGGCCGGAGGCCATATCCGGGGCATTGGACATCATGCCCCAGTCGGTATCGAAGTAGGAGAACGACGACACCATCGGCGCGAAGGTAACGAACAGCGCAATAAGCACCAGCATAATCAGGCTGGTCACCGCGGCGCGGTTATGCATAAAGCGACGACGCGCGTCCTGCCAGAGGCTACGCCCCTCCACTTCCAGCTTCTCACTGAAGTTTTCCAGCGCCTCGCTATTTTTCTTACTTAACATCATGGCGAACTCCGGCTTCAGTAGCGAATCTTCGGATCGATAACGGCGTACAGCACGTCAACGATGGCGTTGAACAGGATAGTCAGGGCGCCAACGAGGATCGTCAGGCTGAGCACCAGCGAGTAGTCGCGGTTAAGCGCCCCGTTAACGAACAGCTGGCCGATCCCCGGCAGGCCGTAAATGGTTTCAATGACCATTGAGCCGGTGATGATGCCCACGAAAGCTGGCCCCATATAGGAGAGCACCGGCAGCAGCGCCGGCTTCAGCGCATGGCGCAGAATAATGCGACGCATCGGCAGCCCCTTCGCCCGCGCGGTGCGGATAAAGTTAGAGTGCAGCACTTCAATCATTGAGCCGCGGGTGATACGCGCGATGCTGGCGATATAGGCCAGGGAAAGCGCCACCATCGGCAGGATCATAAATTTCAGCGCCCCGCCGTTCCAGCCGCCGCCCGGCAGCCAGTGCAGGGTAATGGCAAAGATCATCACCAGCAGCGGCGCGACCACAAAGCTCGGAATAACCACGCCGGTCATGGCTACCCCCATCACCGCGTAGTCCCAGCGGGTATTTTGCTTCAGGGCGGCTATCACCCCGGCGGCAACGCCGATCACCACCGCCAGTAAAAAGGCGGCGAAGCCAAGTTTCGCTGAAACCGGGAAGCTGGCGGCCACCAGATCGTTGACGGAATAATCTTTGTATTTAAAAGAGGGACCAAAATCGCCATGCGCCAGCTGCTTCAGATAATTGAAGTACTGCGTCATGATAGGGTCGTTTAAATGGTATTTTGCTTCAATATTCGCCATGACTTCCGGCGGTAGCGTGCGTTCCCCGGTAAAAGGACTTCCCGGCGCCAGACGCATCATGAAGAATGAGATGGTGATAAGAATAAATAGCGTCGGAATCGCTTCCAGACAGCGACGTAAGATAAATTTTAACATTGCCCGTACCTTCTGGCGTGTGCCTTTGCACTGCTCTCAAATAAGACACGATGGAGCGAGCCGAGACCCGCTCCACGTATTGCCATTAATGTTTGATAACGTAGAGGTCTTTGGTATAGACGTTATCCATCGGGTCTTTACCGGTATAGCCACCGACCCACGGTTTCACCAGGCGGGCGTTAACGTAGTAATAGACCGGTACGATCGCGCTGTCTTTGTCCAGCTGCTGCTCTGCTTTCGCATAGGCCGCCGTGCGCTGCGCTTCATCGGATGCTTTTACGGATTCAGCCATAATCTTGTCGAACGCCGGGCTCTTATAGTGCGCGGTGTTCATTGAACTGTCAGAGAGCATGGTGTTCAGGAAAGAGGTTGGCTCGTTATAGTCGGCGCACCAGCCCGCACGCGCCACGTCATAGGTGCCCTGATGACGGGTATCGAGGAACGTTTTCCACTCCTGGTTGACCAGCTTCACGTCAATGCCCAGGTTTTTACGCCACAGCGAGGCGGCGGCAATCGCCAGCTTCTTGTGCAAATCAGAGGTGTTATACAGCAGGTTGAAGGTCAACGGTTTATCGGCGCTATAGCCGGCTTCGGCCAGCAGTTTTTTCGCTTCTTCGTTGCGTTTTTCCTGCGACCAGGTAAACCATTCCGGCTCGCTCAGCTTCGCGCCATCGGTATACGGTGGGGTGTAGCCGTAGGCCGGCAGATCGCCCTGTCCTTTAACCTTATTAGCAATAATATCGCGATCCAGACCCAGCTTCAGCGCGGTACGCACGCGCACGTCGGTGAACGGGGCCTTCTGGTTGTTGATTTCGTAATAATAGGTACACAGATAGGGGTCAACGTGCAGCTCGTTGGGGATCTCTTTTTTCAGCTTCTGGAAGAGTTCGATCGGCAGCTGGTTATAAGTCATGTCCAGTTCACCGCTGCGGTAGCGGTTAACATAGGTCACTTCGGAAGAGGTCGGCAGCCAGGTAACGGTGTTAATGACGGTTTTAGCATTATCCCAATAGTGCGGGTTACGCTCCATCACGATCCGCTCGTTGACCACCCAGTCTTTCAGAGTATACGCGCCGTTGGTAACGATATTGCCAGGCTGCGTCCACTTTTCGCCAAATTTTTCGATGGCCGGTTTGTAGACGGGAGACATCGCCGGGTTAACCAGCAGTTTATAAAAATAGGGTACCGGTTCGCTGAGGGTGACTTCCAGCGTGTGGTCGTCAATGGCTTTTACGCCCAGCTCGCTCGGCGCTTTCTTGCCGTCAATGATTTCGTCGACGTTAACGATATGACCATATTGCGGATAGCTGGCATAAGGAGAAGCTGTTTTCGGATCTACCAGACGCTGCCAGCTGTATACGAAGTCCTGGGCGGTAACCGGCTCGCCGTTAGACCATTTTGCATCTTTACGCAGATGGAAGGTCCAGACTTTAAAATCTTTATTATCCCAGCTCTCCGCCACGCCTGGGATCGGGTGGCCATCTTTCGGCGAAGTATTCAGCAAACCTTCGAACAGGTCGCGGCTAATATTGGCCTCTGGCACCCCTTCGATTTTATTTGGGTCCAGCGATTGCGGCTCGGCGCCGCTATTACGTACCAGGGTTTGCTTCTCTGCCAGCTGCACTCCAGCCGGGACATCCGCTGCCATTGCCATATTGCCGGCGATCAGTGCGGATAGCACTCCCGCGGCGATTAAACGCTTTTTAGTGATGATGGTCATTGTGTTGTAACTCCAGTCATTATAATTACTGGTTTTTTAACCAGCCTGTTTTTCCCGTTTTCGGGTTCTGTCCAACGCAGGAGTTTGCGATTGGCAGATTGCTATCACCGACTTATTTATTACGACCGCTCGAACGGCAGTCTTAACGTCGATTCGTTGCCCTCGCTGGAGG
>NZ_JAGRQY010000272.1:0-16434 GCF_018223905.1 Klebsiella sp. 28 | reverse complement strand
GCCTCCCTTTTTTTAAGGTAATAAGCGAGAGCCGGCCTGCCAGAGCCAGAGAGGTTGTCACAAGATCAACCGGGCGTCGGCAGGGAATTATCTAATATTTATATTATTACCGATCCACTCTCGTTATTTATGCTACTCTTTTCAATACTAAATGCTTAAAGGTAACAAGAGGACGGTTAACCATGGGTATTCTTTCCTGGATCATTTTTGGACTTATTGCCGGTATTTTAGCCAAGTGGATTATGCCGGGAAAAGATGGCGGCGGATTTATCGTGACCGTTATTTTGGGGATCATCGGCGCCGTGGTCGGCGGCTGGATCAGTACCCTGTTTGGTTTTGGTAAGGTCGATGGGTTTAATTTCGGCAGCTTCGTGGTAGCGGTTATCGGTGCGCTGGTGGTACTGTTTATTTACCGGAAAGTGCGTAGCTAATTTTCAGCTGCTCAGCTGTAAATAAGTACATAAAAGCTGCCGCGATATGCGGCAGCTTTTTTATTGCTGACAGATGACAGCGTAGATCTCCTTTGGGCTATTGTCTGTCGGTTCCCTCGCCAACCGGCACCACCTCAACGTGCACTTCGTAGTGTTTCGCCTGGCCGGCGGGGATCAGCGCGGTCAGTTTGTTAATGGTTTCCGCTGGCGTATCGGTTGCTACCGTGGCTGAAAACAGCACCGGTCTGTGCGGCGGAAGCTGCGGCGGGAACGGCGGCAGGGGGCCACGATCCCTCTCCATCGGCGGGCGGACTCCGTTATCGACGACAGGCGCCGGGACGTCGGTTTTATCAGCCGCAAAGGCGCTGGCGGCGGTAACGGTGGCGATAGCGAACAGGGCAAGCAGAGCTTTTTTCATCCGGGATTCCTCAATAAGCAAGTCCCAAAAGAGTAGAGGGTGCCGGCAGGCGGAACAATCCCAGGCGGCGCGAATCCTCTGAATCTTCTTTTTTCCTCGCGAATGTGGAGGTCAGATGAGAGCGAGTGTCATTGCGTTCGGGAGCCTCTTAATTCAGCAGTACGCTCATAATCAGCAGTACGGCCATGCACATCGACATAATACTGATATCAACAATCATTCTGTACGACAAAAGCTCCAGCTAAACGGGTACGGCGGGCAGGTAAAAGCCCATCTTATAGTGGTTAAAGAGTGTACCCTGCCTACTTCCATTGAACAAACGTTTATTGACTAATATTGTCGGCCTGCGTCGGCCATCGGCCACCGCCTGGAGCAACATGAGGATGGCTCATGTTGCATTGAATTTAAGTCGCTTTCCCTCCAGCGCTGACTCTGGCAAAAATAGGTTCATTAACGAATCAACAACATTTACCGGTTGAAGCGCGCCCGGCCTGACTCCGCGTCGCCAGGCTGGTGGAGAGTATTCCGCCGGGTTCGCTTTATGCCCGCCATCAGGATGGACAATCGCCATGAATAATAAATTTACCTATACGATTAAGCGCACCCGGTTTGATGAAAACTATAACCCTGCGGAAAATACGCGTATTACCACCAACTTCGCTAATTTAGCCAGAGGGGTGAACCGTGAGGAAAATCTGCGCAATACGTTAATCATGATGAATAACCGTTTTAATAGCCTGGCCCACTGGGATAATCCCCATAACGATCGCTATGCGGTGGAACTGGATATTATTTCTGTCGAGATGAATATTGCTCAGGATAGCGCCAGCTTCCCGGTGATTGAGATCCTGCAAACGCATATTGTCGATAAAAAGAGCGGGGAGCGTCATGCCGGTATCGTCGGCAATAACTTCTCCTCCTATGTGCGGGATTACGATTTTAGCGTACTGCTTCTGGAACATAATAAGGACCAGAGTCGCTTCAGCGTACCGGAAAACTTTGGCGAGTTGCACGGCAATATCTTTAAGGATTTTGTGCAATCCAGCGCCTGGCGCGCCAACTTCAGCAAGGCGCCGGTGATTTGCCTGAGCGTCTCCAGTAAAGATGTTTACCATCGCACCGGTAACGAACATCCGGTCCTCGGCATTGAATATGCTCAGGAAGGCGTCTCGCTGACCGAGCGCTATTTCAGCAAAATGGGTCTGCAGGTACGCTATTTTATGCCAAAAAACAGCGTCGCGCCGTTGGCCTTTTATTTTACCGGCGATCTGCTCAGCGATTACACCAGCCTGGAACTGATCGCCACCATCAGCACGATGGAGACGTTTCAGAAAATATATCGCCCGGAGATCTACAATGCCAACTCCCCGGCGGGGCAATACTATCAGCCCAATCTCAGCCACCTGGATCATTCATTAACAAAAATCGTCTATGACAGGGAAGAGCGCAGCCTGTTGGCGATTGAGCAGGGGAAATTTACACAACAACATTTTATCAACCCGCACAAGACGTTGCTTGAGCAATGGTCTGCTAATTTCGCGCTTTGCTAAACCCATATAAAAGGCTAATGACTATGAAAACATGGCTTCCGACATCGACCGCCGGCAGTTTACCGAAACCTTCCTGGCTGGCGCAGCCAGAGACCCTGTGGTCGCCCTGGAAACTGTCCAGCGAAGAATTACTGGCCGGCAAGCGCGACGCCTTGCGGTTATCCCTCGACGACCAGCTGCGGGCCGGGATCGATATTGTCAGCGACGGCGAGCAAACGCGGCAGCACTTTGTCACCACCTTCATCGAGCACCTCAGCGGGGTGGATTTTGCCAAACGCGAGATCGTGAAAATTCGTAACCGCTATGAGGCCAGTGTTCCAACGGTGGTGGGCGCCGTGGAGCGCCAGAAACCGGTCTTCGTGGAGGACGCTCGCTATCTGCGGCAGCTCACCAGTCAGCCGATCAAATGGGCGCTTCCGGGCCCGATGACCATGATCGACACGCTGTATGACAACCACTATAAAAGCCGGGAAAAGCTGGCCTGGGAATTTGCTAAAATCCTCAATCAGGAAGCGAAAGAGTTAGAGGCTGCGGGGGTTGATATTATTCAGTTCGATGAGCCGGCCTTTAACGTCTTCTTCGATGAGGTCAACGACTGGGGGATCGCCGCCTTAGAACGAGCCACCGAAGGGCTGAAGTGTGAGACAGCGGTGCATATCTGCTACGGCTATGGCATCAAGGCCAATACCGACTGGAAAAAGACGCTGGGCTCCGAGTGGCGACAGTATGAAGAGGCTTTCCCGCAGCTGCAGAAATCGTCCCTTGATATTATCTCTCTCGAGTGCCACAACTCGCGCGTGCCGATGGATCTGCTGGAGTTGATCCGCGGTAAAAAGGTGATGGTCGGGGCGATCGATGTCGCCAGCCATGCGATCGAAACCCCGGAAGAGGTGGCTGGAACCCTGCGCAAGGCGCTGGCGTTCGTCGATGCCGACAAACTCTACCCGTCCACCAACTGCGGTATGGCGCCGCTGCCGCGCCATGTCGCGACCGGCAAACTGCACGCCCTGAGCGCCGGCGCCGAGATTATTCGTCGCGAGCTGGCGGCAAAGTAAGGCGGGGCGCGCCCGTTATCTTCCCCAGGCGGTGTACTTTATCGTCGGTTCACTTCCAGAGCGGGCTGTTACCCGCTCTGCGTCATGTTGCCGCCAGCGGGCGACAGATCGCCCGCAGGGCGACGGCGCTGCACAGCGGAAACAGCGCCAGCAGAAGCCAGGGATAAACCGCCTGCGGCGACGGAATGAGCGCCTGGTCAAGTAAATGACCGAGCAGTAAATTCCCGGCTAACACCGCGCACCCTCCTGCGGTGGCGAGCGCTCCGTAGTGGGCGCCCAGCGTCGACTCCTCGGCGAACAGCGGGATCAGATCCTTGGCTGCGGGCACTAACAGCATCTGGCCGAGGGTGAGCAGCGTGACAAAACCAGCCGCCGGCATTAACCGCAGCCAACCTTCGGCGGGTGGGGCGGCGGCGAATAACGCCACGCTGGCAAAGGAAGCCGACAGCAGCAGAAAGCCCACCGGCAGGATGCGCACGGCGCCCATTCGCCGGGCGAAGCGGGCGAGAGGGAGCTGGAGGGTGATAATCAACAGCGAGGCCAGCATAAAGAGCGGCGCCAGATCCTGCTCGCGGCCGCCGGAACGTTGGATCTCCACCGGCAGGGCGAGGTACAGTTGGTTGTAGCTCAACAGCCATGAGCTGTAGGCGAGAATAAACGCGACAAAGCGCGGCTGGCGCAAAGGCGTCCACCATGGGACTCGTCTGCGCGTTGTTGTCGTGTGCCCGTCGGCGGGCAGACAGAAAAAGAGCACCGCCAGCGCCAGAAGAAATATTCCCGCACCGGCGAGGGCGATATGCCGAAAGCCGATCCCGCTCAGCACGCCTCCGGCCACCGGGCCGATCACCGCTCCCAGTTCACCGCATACCGCAAACAGCGCAAACCACTCGGCGCGGCTGCGTTTCCCGTTGGCCTGGCTGTGGGTACCGGCCCGCGCCAGCAGGGCCTCTATCGACGGGGAGAACAGGGCGCCGCCGACGCCGGTCAGGCAGGCGCCGAGGATAATGGGCCACAGCGACGCCCCGCACGCCAGCAAGAGAAAACCGGCGACGCGAACGACGCAGCCGGCGAGAATGATCGCCTTAGCGCCATAGCGGTCGGCCAGCGTCCCGCCGAGGATAAACATGCCCTGCTGAGAGAAGGTACGCAGCCCGAGGATCAGGCCGATAAGTCCGCCTGAGAGCAGCATGTCGTCGCGCAGGAAGAGGGCGAGGAAAGGAACGACCGCGTAAAAGCCAATATTAAAAACGAACTGGCTTCCCAGTAACACCGGAGGCCAGAGGGTTGCCGCAGGGCGCAGGGAGAAAAGAGGCATATCCGCCCAACCTAAACGATGAAATGAATGTGCTTTTTGCCGTGGTAAGGGGAGATCTCGATTTTGGTTTTCACCCGGAAAACGTCCCACAGCAGCCCTTCGGACAAAATCTCCTCCGGCGTCCCGCTGGCGAGGATCTGCCCCTGCTGCATCACGATCAGCGAATCGCAGAACATCGCGGCATGGTTAAGATCGTGAATGGCCACAATGCTGGTTACCGGCAGCTCGCTGATCAACTGCATTAACTGCATCTGATGGTGTATATCCAGATGGTTGGTCGGCTCATCCAGCAGGATTTCGCTCGGGCTCTGCGCCAGCGCGCGGGCGATATGCACCCGCTGCCGCTCGCCGCCGGAGAGGCTTAACCATCCTTGTTCGCTTTTCTCCAGCATCGCTACCCGCTGCAGCGCGGCGGCAATCGCCTCGTCATCCTGAGCGCTCCAGTTTGAGAGCGGAGAGTGGTGGGGAATGCGTCCCAGGCGCACGACGTCGCGCACCCGCATATTGGCCTCGGTCATGCCGTGTTGCTCGACGAAAGCCACGCGGCGGGCGAGCTGCTTTTTCGCCATCCGGGCGATATCCTGGCCGTCGAGGGTGACGCGACCTGCATCCGGGCGGCGCAGGCCCGCCAGAACGCGCAGCAGCGAGGATTTGCCGCAGCCGTTGGGCCCCAGCAGTCCGACCGTTTCGCCTCGCGGCACCCGCAGCGAGACATTATTGACGATGACCTTTTTGCCTGCCTTCCAGGTGATATTTTCAGCGCAAATACTCATCACTTATTCCTTGAGCGGTAGATAATCACGGCAAAGAAAGGCACCCCAACCAGGGCGGTTACTACCCCAACGGGCAGACTTTGCGGGGCAATCAGCAGGCGCGACGCAATGTCCGCCAGTACCATCAATATCGCCCCTGCCAGCGCGCTGGCGATCAGCAACGTTCGGTGCAGCGGGCCAAAGAAGAAACGCATCACGTGCGGCACCACCAGGCCAACAAAGCCGATTGAGCCGGCCATGCTGACGATGGTGGCGGTGATCAGCGCCGCAGTGGTGAAGAGGATCAGGCGCACGCGCGGCACAGCAATCCCCAGCGAGGCGGCGGCATCGTCGCCGAAGGTGAACGCGTCCAGCGCCCGGGCATACCACAGGCAGACCGCCAGACCCGCGAGCACCACCACAATGACCAGCTGGAATTCGGGCCAGCGAACGCCGCTGAAGCTGCCCAGCAGCCAGAACATCACATCGCGCGCCTGCTGCGCGCTGGCGGAGGTGCTGATGGTGTAAGCCGTGATGGCGTTAAATAACTGCGAGGCGGCAACGCCCGCCAGAATCGTACGCTCATTGCCGCCGCGCGCGCCGTTAGTCAGCAAGGCGACAAAGGCGAAGGCAGCGAAGGCCCCGGCAAAGGCGCCTGCCGAGAGGGAAATTGCGCCAGCGCCAAGGCCCAGCACCACGATCGACACCGCGCCGGTGGAGGCCCCGGCGGAGACGCCGAGGACGTAGGGTTCCGCGAGGGCATTCTTCAGCAGGCTTTGCAGCACGACGCCGCAGATAGCGAGGCCTGCGCCGCAGCAGGCGGCGACCAGCGCGCGGCTGAGGCGGAAATCCCAGATTACGCTCTCATAGATACGGTTGAGAGGCTCAGCGGTTAAGCCGGTTCTGTTGCTGATAGCGTAAAAGACATTCTGCAGCGGGATGGCCAGCTCGCCAACGCTGACGCCAACAGCGATCACCAGCGCCAGCACGATCGCTGCCAGTACACACCAGCCGGTGAGCAGCATGCTGCGGCGCGTCTGAAGCACGGCGACGCTCATCAGTTCAGCCCCATTTTTCTCAGCTGTTCGCCCACCTGTTCCGCGCCGTAAAGCGTGCGAATGGTCGGATTCATCGCCTGACCGTCCATGACCACGATATGGCCTTTTTTCACCGCCTCCAGCTGGCTGACGGCGGGATCGCTTTTGAGGAATTTGATCTTCTCCTCGGCCTTATCCAGCGCCCAGCGGTTACGATCCAGACTGGCGACCACGATCACATCCGGGTTGGCGGCAATGATGCTCTCCCAGCTCACCGTGGGCCACTCGGTCTCGGAGGTTATCGCATTATGTCCGCCCAGCACGCTGGCGATAAATCCGGAGGCGCTGTTTTTGCCGCCGACATAGGCATCGGCCGAAGGTGAGGCGCTGGAGAACCAGAAGACGAAGGAGAGATCCTTTTTGCTTTTACCAAACTCCTGGCGCAGGTCGGCTTCACGTTTTTTGAAATCGGCAATCAGCGCCTGACCACGATCTTCGACGTTGAAAATGCGGGAAAAATCGCTAATCTCCTGATACAGCCAGGTCATATCCCACAGCTTTTGCCGGCTGCCGTACATATCGCCGGTGGCCTTTTTGGTGGCGCACATCCCCGGTGAGACGTAGCTGTTCACGCCGACGGTGGCGAGATCTTCACGCCTGGCGACTTTGCTTTCCGGCCCCAGCAGCAGCGGCAACTGGGCGGGAACGAAATCAGGATTTTGCGCCAGCACCGATTCCAGGCTCGGAATTTCCACCGTCAAGGTTTTAATCTTCGCGTTTTGCTCAGCCAGCTGCGGTAAAACGCTGGTCGGCCAGAAGGCGCTGGCGACCACCTGCTTTTGCAGCCCGAGCAGCAGCAGAATTTCGACCGTATTTTGCCCCAGCGCGACCACGCGCTCCGGCGGCCGGGTGAAGGTCTCCTGATAGCCGCAGTTTTCAATCGTCAGGGGGTAGGTTGTTGCCAGCGCGGAACTGACGGCGGTGAACATCAAGCCTAACGCGCAAAGGACCTTCTTCATTAAACGCTATCCTTGTAAACAGGCGAGTGGATGACCAGCAAATGGGAGTAATGCAAATGAAACTCATTATTGGGGCGGGGTTTTATACAATGCCATATTTACAGTGTCAATGAGTGACTATTTCCGCAGGCAATGAAATGCCCGCGCGATGGGGCGGGTCAGCTCGCCAGTGGGCCACGAATATACGCCTGCAACCCCTGGGCGAGAAAATCAAATACCCGCTTACAGGCAGGGCTGTGGCGCAGATCCTCATGCATTACCAGCCAGGTATCAAGATACAGAGAAAAGTCGGCCGCCAGCACTCGCTGCAGGGGAATAATGCCATCCGCAAGGGGCACCTGGCAGATGCCGATCCCCGCTCCGGCGCGGATCAGGCTCAACTGGGCGAGGTCGCTATCGGTCCGCATCGCGAAGGCCTCACGCTGAAAACGAGGGTAAGCCTGCAGCGCCCGGCGAACAAGTGGGGTGGCGCTATCGAAACCAATCAGCGCGTGGCTGGCCAGATCGTCGAGGGTCGTGGGCAGGCCCTGGCGCGTCAGGTAGGCGGCGGTGGCATGTAACCCAAGCTCAATCCTGCCGAGACGGCGGGCGATAAGCTGCTCCTGCTGCGGGGCGACCATCCGCACCGCGATATCCGCCTCCCGGTGAAGCAGATCCTGAAATCGATTGGAGAGCATCAGTTCGATGACGATATTCGGGCACGCTTGCCTGAGCCGGGCAACCAGCGGCGGCAGCACCTCGGCGCCGACCACCTCGCTGGCGGCCACCCGCACCACGCCACGCAGATCGGCTCTGTCGCGACTAAAGTTGGCCGCCGTGCGTTCCAGCGCCCGGGCGGTGTTGTCCATCGCCTCGGCATGCACCCGCAGCGCCAGCGCCGCGTCGGTCGCCAGCAGGCCGGTTTGCGAGCGGGTAAATAAGGCCTGGCCGAGGGCGGTTTCCAGCCCGGCAATATGGCGCCCCGCCGTCGGCTGAGTGATGTTCAGGGTGCGCGATGCGCCCGATAAAGAGCCTTCCTGCAGGACGGCGAGAAAGGTTCGGTACCACTCCCAGGGAATAGAGGTATTCATACAAATATGTATAGCCGCTCAATGGTGGTATGCAATTTCATTTGATATGAGCCGCAGGTAGGCTGTCAAGCATCCATTAGCGAACGGGGAAAGAGGATGAACAGCAGCGGCAAGGTACTTATTCTGGGAGCAAGCGGGGGCATCGGCGGGGAAGTGGCGCGCCGGCTGGTGGCAGACAACTGGCAGGTTCGGGCGCTGAAGCGCGGCGCCCGGATGCGTGCTCCCGAAGATGGCATACAGTGGATAGCCGGCGACGCGCTGGATGGCGGCCAGGTCGCGGCGGCGGCTGCCGGTTGCGACGTCATCGTCCATGCGGTGAATCCGCCGGGCTACCGGCACTGGCGGCAACAGGTACTGCCTATGCTGCGCAACACCCTGCAGGCTGCCGAACGGCAGCGGGCGCTTGTAGTCCTGCCCGGCACGGTCTACAACTATGGACAGGATGCCTTTCCGCTGATTGCTGAAGAGGCCGCACAACAGCCGGTGACCCGCAAAGGCGCCATCCGGGTGGCGATGGAGCTGGCGCTGGAGGATTACGTGCAGCGCGGGGGCCGGGCGTTGATTGTCCGGGCGGGCGATTTTTTTGGTCCACGCGCCGGAAATAACTGGTTTTCGCAGGGGCTGGTCAAGCCTGGTCAGCTTCCCCGCATCATTAGCTACCCGGGGGCGATCGGCGTGGGGCATCAGTGGGCCTGGCTGCCCGACGTCGCCGCCACCATCGCCGCGCTGCTCGCCCGCAGGCGCGAGCTTGAGCCGTTCGCCCGCTTTCATATGCAGGGCCACTGGGACCCGGACGGCAGCGAAATGAGTCAGGCGATCCAGCGGGTGGTCGCCCGCTATGGCGGCAGGGCGGTAGTGAAGTCCTTTCCCTGGTGGCTGGTGAAGCTGGCGGCGCCCTTCAACGCCACCCTGCGCGAAATGGTCGAGATGCACTATCTCTGGCGTCTGCCGGTACGCCTGCGCAACGATAAACTGGTTGATTTTTTAGGCGCGGAACCGCATACCCCGCTCGACAGCGCGGTGTATCAGACGCTGCAAGGCCTGGGTTGTCTGCCCGCCGGCGCGATAAACCAAGAGGCGGGTGAGGCGTAACGCGGCAAGAGGATCACAGAGCGGGGTGTTATTGTGACCAAATCATAATAACGTCACTCGTTGTCAAACGATAACGATCGCATTAAGCTAAACGGATGACGAAAAATACCCCCACCCCTGCAAGCCGTGGTCCCCATGACCACAGCGTTCGGGACCAGATTCTTGACGCGGCCATGGCGCACTTTAGTCGCTATGGCTATGAGAAAACGACGGTCACCGATCTCGCCAAAGCGATAGGCTTTTCCAAAGCCTATATCTATAAATTCTTTGACTCCAAGCAGGCGATTGGCGAGGCGATTTGCGCCAGCCGGCTGGAGAAGATCATGGTGGCCGTCAGCGCGGCCATCGCCGATGCGCCGTCCGCCAGCGAGAAACTGCGCCGCCTGTTCCGGGCGCTGACCGAGGCCGGCAGTGAACTGTTTTTCGAGGATCGCAAACTGTACGACATCGCCGCCGTCGCGGCGCGCGATAAATGGCCTTCAACGGAACAGTATGCCGGTCATCTGCAGCAGCTGATTGGTCAAATCCTTGTCGAAGGCCGCCAGGCGGGTGAGTTCGAGCGCAAAACCCCGCTGGATGAAGCGACCCTGGCGGTGTATATGGTGATGTGTCCTTTCATCAATCCGGTGCAGTTGCAATACAATCTCGACACCGCGCCCACCGCGGCGGTGCTGCTTGCCTCCCTGATCCTGAGAAGTCTCTCCCCCTGATTAGTGACTATTGACTTTATTGGTCACTAGTCTGAGAATGCGGTCACCATCCGGTCTTTTCATTAAGGTGACCCATGCTCAGGCTCAACGCCGTCCATCTTGCCGTCTGCCTCCTGCC
The DNA here is from genome assembly GCF_018223905.1 of Klebsiella sp. 28. Lineage (NCBI taxonomy): Bacteria > Pseudomonadati > Pseudomonadota > Gammaproteobacteria > Enterobacterales > Enterobacteriaceae > Klebsiella > Klebsiella sp. 28. The sequence goes on along the minus strand of NZ_JAGRQY010000272.1, from coordinate 5,867 downwards.
GCTGGCCCTCGCGGGCTGCGGCGAACCTGCCAATCATGACGACCCCCGCATCCGGCCGCCGCTGGTCCGGGTGGCGACCGTCGAGCGCGCGGAGGCCGGCTCGCGGGCCTTTACCGGCGTGGTAGTGGCCCGAACCCAAAGCGACCTCGGCTTCAGGGTGGCGGGAAAAGTGCTTGAACGGCGGGTGGAAACCGGGCAGAGCGTCAAGCGCGGTCAGCTGCTGCTGCGCCTGGATCCGGCTGATCTAGCCTTGCAGGCGCAGTCCCAACAGCGGGCCGTAGATGCCGCGCGGGCGCGAGCCAAAAAGGCGGCCAACGATCTGGCCCGCTATCGCGGCCTGGTGGCGAGCGGCGCCATCTCTGCCGCGGAATTCGACCAGATTAACGCGGCAGCAGAGGCGGCGAGAGCCGACCTCAGCGCGGCCCAGGCGCAGGCCAATGTGGCGCAAAACGCCACCGGCTATGCCGGACTGCTGGCGGATGCTGACGGCGTGGTGGTGGAAACCCTCGCTGAGCCGGGGCAGGTGGTCAGCGCCGGGCAGGTGGTGATCCGCCTGGCGCGGGCGGGGCAGCGCGAAGCGCGGGTGCAACTGCCGGAGACGCTGCGCCCGGCGGTCGGCAGCGAGGCGCTGGCGACACGCTATGGCAGCGAATCTCAGCCGGTCACGGCGACCCTGCGCCTGCTTTCGGATGCGGCTGACGCCACCACCCGCACCTTTGAAGCGCGCTATGTGCTGAACGGCGCGCTGGCGAATGCCCCGCTGGGGTCTACCGTGACCCTGCGCATCGGCAACGACCAGGCGCCAGGCCAGGTGCTGGCGGTGCCCCTGGCGTCGGTCTACGATCCGGGTAACGGCCCTGGCGTCTGGCGCATTGCCTCTCGTCCGGCCACCGTCTCCTGGCAACCGGTGACCGTGCTCGGCCTGGATGATGAAACCGCGCGGGTGACCGGCCCGCTGAAGCCCGGCGAGCCGATCGTCGCCCTGGGCGCCCATCTTCTGCACCAGGGCGAGGCGGTACGTCTGGCGGAACGACGCGAGCATAATGCCGCCGGGAGCCAGCCATGAGCGCCGGGCGTTTTAATCTCTCCGCGCTGGCCGTCCGCGAGCGGTCGGTGACCCTGTTTTTGATTATCCTTATCTCCGTCGCCGGGCTGGTGGCGTTCTTCGGACTCGGGCGAGCGGAAGATCCGCCCTTTACGGTCAAGCAAATGACGGTCATTACCGTCTGGCCCGGCGCCACCGCGCAGGAGATGCAGGATCAGGTCGCCGAGCCGCTGGAAAAACGGCTCCAGGAGTTAAAGTGGTACGATCGCACGGAGACCTATACCCGCCCTGGCATAGCGTTGCTCACCCTGTCGCTGCAGGATCAGACCCCGCCTTCCGAGGTGCCGGAGCAGTTTTATCAGGCGCGCAAGAAGCTCGGCGATGAGGCGAAAAATCTGCCTGCCGGCGTCTCCGGTCCGATGATGAATGACGAATTCGCCGACGTCACCTTTGCGATCTTTGCCCTGAAAGCACGGGGAGAGCCGCCGCGGCAGCTGGTGCGTGACGCCGAAGCCTTACGCCAGCAGCTGCTGCATGTACCCGGGGTGAAAAAAGTGAATATCCTCGGCGAACAGGCGGAGCGCATTTATCTCTCGTTTTCTCATGACCGTCTCGCCACTCTGGGTCTCTCGCCGGAGGCGATTTTTGCCGCGCTGAACAGCCAGAATGTGCTGACCGCCGCCGGGGCTATCGAGACCCGGGGCGGGCAGATCTTTATCCGCCTCGACGGGGCGTTCGACCACCTGCAGCAGATCCGCGACACGCCGATTATTGCCGGGGGCAGAACGCTGAAACTGGCCGATGTCGCCACGGTTGAGCGGGGATATGAAGATCCCGCCACCTTCCTGATCCGCCATCAGGGCGAACCGGCGCTGCTGCTGGGCGTGGTGATGCGCGAGGGCTGGAATGGTCTGGCGCTGGGGAAAGCGCTGGACGCCGAAACGACCAGCATCAATCAGAGCCTGCCGCTCGGCATGTCGTTGACCAAAGTGACCGATCAGTCGGTGAATATCAGCGCCGCGGTCGATGAGTTCATGATCAAATTCTTTGTCGCCCTGCTGGTGGTGATGGCGGTGTGCTTTGTCAGCATGGGGTGGCGCGTGGGCGTGGTGGTCGCGGCGGCGGTGCCTTTAACCCTCGCCGTGGTGTTTGTGGTGATGGCGGCGACCGGCAAAAACTTCGACCGCATCACTCTCGGCTCGCTGATCCTCGCCCTGGGGCTGCTGGTGGATGATGCCATCATTGCCATCGAAATGATGGTCGTCAAAATGGAGGAGGGGTATGACCGCCTCAAAGCCTCGGCCTATGCCTGGAGCCATACCGCCGCGCCCATGCTGGCCGGTACCCTGGTGACGGCCGTGGGCTTTATGCCCAATGGATTTGCGCAGTCCACCGCCGGGGAGTACGCCAGCAATGTGTTCTGGATCGTCGGTATCGCGCTGATTGCCTCCTGGATGGTGGCGGTGATTTTTACCCCCAGGCTGGGGGTGCACCTGTTGCCGGACAGAAAGCCCGTGGCGGCCGGCCACGCCGCGCTGTATGACACCCCGCGCTATCAGCGCTTCCGTCGGCTGCTGACCCGGGTTATTGCTCATAAATGGCGCGTGGCCGCCGGAGTGGTGGCGCTGTTTATCGTGGCGATCCTGGGCATGAGCGTGGTGAACAAGCAGTTTTTCCCCACCTCCGATCGTCCGGAAGTGCTGGTTGAAGTGCAGCTGCCTTACGGGTCGTCGATTAGCCAGACCAGCGCCGCGGCGGCGAAAATTGAGCACTGGCTGCAGCGGCAGCCGGAGGCGAAGATTGTCACCAGCTATATCGGCCAGGGCGCGCCGCGCTTTTACCTGGCGATGGCTCCGGAATTGCCCGATCCCTCCTTCGCCAAACTGGTGGTGTTGACCGACGGGCAGGGTGCCCGCGAGGCGCTCAAGCGGCGGCTGCGGGAGGCGGTGGCCAATGGCCTGGCGCCGGAGGCGCGGGTGCGCGTCACTCAGCTGGTGTTTGGCCCTTATTCGCCTTATCCGGTCGCCTGGCGGGTGATGGGGCCCGATCCGCACGCTCTGCTCGACATCGCCGAGCGGGTTAAATCGGTGCTGCAGGCCAGTCCGCTGATGCGCACCGTCAATACCGACTGGGGTTCGCGGGTACCGGTGATGCATTTCAGCCTCAATCAGGACCGGCTGCAGGCGAGCGGACTCAGCTCCCAGTCCGTCGCCCAGCAGCTGCAGTTCCTGCTGTCAGGGATCCCGATCACCACCGTCCGGGAAGATATTCGCGCCGTGCAGGCGATCGGCCGCGCGGCGGGCGACATCCGTCTGGATCCGGCGAAAATCGCCGACTTCACCCTGGTGGGCAGCGGCGGGCAGCGGGTTCCCTTGTCACAGATTGGCGACGTGTCGATCAGGATGGAGGACCCGCTGCTTCGCCGTCGCGACCGCACGCCGACCATCACCGTCCGCGGAGATGTTGCGGAGAACCTGCAGCCGCCGGATGTCTCCACCGCGCTGATGAAGCCGCTGCAGCCCATTATCGACTCGCTGCCGCCTGGCTATCGCATCGAGACGGCGGGGTCGATTGAGGAATCCGGCAAGGCCACCCGGGCGATGGTGCCGTTATTTCCGATAATGATCGCCCTCACGCTGCTGATCATTATCCTGCAGGTGCGTTCGCTGTCGGCGATGGTCATGGTTTTCCTGACCGTGCCGCTGGGGCTGATTGGCGTGGTCCCGACGCTGCTGCTGTTCAATCAGCCGTTTGGCATCAATGCCCTGGTGGGCCTGATCGCCCTGTCGGGGATCCTGATGCGCAATACGCTGATCCTGATTGGCCAAATCCATCATAACCAACAGGCGGGGCTCGATCCGTTCCACGCGGTGGTGGAGGCGACGGTGCAGCGCGCCCGCCCGGTTCTGCTGACCGCGCTGGCGGCGATCCTGGCGTTCATTCCGCTCACTCATTCGGTCTTCTGGGGAACGCTCGCCTATACGCTGATTGGCGGGACGCTGGGGGGAACCATCATGACCCTTATCTTCCTGCCGGCCATGTACGCGATCTGGTTCCGCATCCGTCCGGAGAACACGGTACAACAGACAGAGTTGCACCTTCAGAGGTAATTCCACTTTGCCGGACCTGGGCGAGGCACATGGCCAGGCCAGGTCCCGGGCAGGGTCAGGCGGGTAAGGATACCGGCACCGCATGAGTGCGGTGTTGATCCTGTTCGAGGCGATCAAGACAATCGAGGCTGATGGCCGATGGCGAGGTCGCGCCGGTGAGGGTCATGGTAACCTTCATATCCTCGGCAAATAAGCGCAGCAGATGCGCCACGCCCGCTTCGCCCGCCGCGGCCAGGGCATAAATATAGGCCCGACCGAGCAGCACGCCTTTCGCGCCGAGGGCCAGCAGACGTATAACGTCCACGCCGGAGCGCACCCCGGAATCGGCAAGCACTGTTAGATCGTCGCCGACCGCATCCACCACCCTGGGTAGCGCCCGGGCGGTGGGGATGGCGCCATCGAGCTGTCTGCCGCCATGATTTGACACCACAATACCATCGGCGCCCAGCCGCACTGCATTGCGCGCATCGTCGGCATCGAGGATCCCTTTGATGATTAATTTTCCTTGCCAGCTGTCGCGGATCCACTCCAGATCGTGCCAGGCGATGGACGGGTCGAAGTTGTTGCTGATGAACCCCATATAGTCGTCCATGGTCATTTTGTGGCCGGTGTAGGCTTCGATATTACCAAACGACAGGGGTCTGCCCGCCAGCCCGACGTTCATCGCCCAGCGCGGATGGGTGCAAGCCTGGAGATATTGTCGCAGGGTGGCGTGCGGCCCGGACATCCCTGAGCGGTTATCGCGATACCGCGAGCCGGGGATTGGCATATCGACGGTAAATACCAGGGTTTTCATGCCAGCGGCCCAGGCGCGCTCCAGCGCGTTACGCATATAGCCGCGATCTTTGAGTACGTACAGCTGGGACCAGAGCGCGCCGCTGGCGTGGCTCGCCACCTCTTCAATCGAGCAGACCGACACGGTGGATAAGGTGTACGGGATCCCGGCGCGGGAGGCGGCGCGGGCCGCCTGGACTTCGCCGCGGCGGGCGTACATCCCGGTGGCGCCGACGGGCCCCAGCGCCACGGGCATCGCCCATGGGGCATCAAGGATCGTGGTCGCCAGCGTCGGTTCGCCGGCCCCGCACAGTACGCGCTGGCGAAGAGCTACCGAGGCAAGCTCGGCGGCGTTGGCGTTCATGGTGTTTTCCGCCACCGCGCCACCGTCAATATAATCGAAAAGGAAGCGGGGCAGACGACGACGAGCGGCTTCGCGATAATCGCTGGGGGCTGAAACAATCATTATTATGTCCTTATGTTTTTTAACCTTAGTGGATGTTCTGCAGGTAAAAAAACTATAGGCCTCTAAAAACCGGCGAGGAAATGAAATATTAGCATTCCCACTATTCCCTCATGGAATAATCTGCGTTGCACTCTGTGGTTGTTATTTTCTTTTAATGCTAACCGGTAAGGACATTATTTTTTGCGCCGGGCGCGGATTGGGCACAATAAATCAGCCTTGCGCCAGGCCACAGCACTGAAAAGGGGAAGGAGAGATCAGCCCGGCGCCAGGGAATACGCGCGCAGAAAGACGTCCAGGGCGCGCTCAACCCGCTGTTTGATTTCGTCGTCGGACAGCGGAGGTCTTGCGCCAAGTTTTATCGCCAGGCTGGTCATTCCCAACCATAAACCGGCCAGTTCGTCGGCAGCCTCCTGCGGAACGCAGGCTCGTAAAGTACCGGCTTCGATCGCCTCGGCGATGATCGCTTCCAGCA
>NZ_JAGRQY010000271.1:0-6933 GCF_018223905.1 Klebsiella sp. 28 | reverse complement strand
GTAGACCCCACGGCATTAGAGCGAAGCGATAATGCGTAAGTGGGCATTGCTTTATTTTTTATCGCCATAAATGGCTCAAAAATAACGGCAATGTATAAGGCTTGCCTTTATTAATTAATACTAAATATATGAATGACTGTAAAACAAACCGCCGAATTAAGCGGCGCTATCTGGATGGGCGGGCGAAGTATTCCGCAATATTAACCCGACTGGGTTTTGATGGCGTCCGTAGGACAAAAAGAATGTTAATTTATCCCGCCGTAAGGCGGGAAAACACTAAAATATAAAAAGCAGTTAAAAATAAGGATGACTTCCCTGTTATATAATGAACAGGTGAAGATCATAAGCTAGGGTGGAAAACCTAAAGGTGAAATGAAAATCACTAAAAAACAAAAATAAGTAACGCGGAGAGTATTAGGTATTTTAGTTAGTAATTGCTATCACTTGTGTTGCATAAATTACAAAGTGCGCGATTTAGGTATTTGTTGACTGGAAATCGTAAGGATATGGCCTAAACTTAGTCTGCATCATTTCTTAGAGCAGTTTGATGCATTAGGAATGATGATCATTTTATTAATTACATACAGCAATTATAATGAGGATATAATGTCCGAACATCAAGTGTTATGTATCAATAAAAGCAATCGCCAGAGTGCTCATGAAAGGATAACTCATATTGGTGGTAAGAATGCTGATGGCACCAGATGGAAGCTCACACAGCAAGAGGCTATAAGCGGAATAGAATCTGGGAAATGGAGATTTTATGTTAATGCAGGAGGGCATTCAGTGTGGGTGATTGTTGCTGTCAGTGCTTCTGGTAACAAATACTTGAAAACTCAAAATGATGGTGAACAGCCTAACAATCTTTTGAGTCTTCCTGAGTGCGCATAAGTGTTGAAGAAAGGGCCAATTGGCCCTTTCTTACTATTTACTGCGCTTACCATGATCACTTCTTAATGTAGTTAGTTATAGAGATAATTTCAATGTCAATTAAAAGACTTGGAAATATATTATTAAAATAACCCCCTATACTATTGATTAATTTATTAATTATGCTAATTGGTGTTAAGGAAATAAAGACAAGGAGGTTTTATGTATAAAAATAACGATGAAGCCATCGATCTTGAAGCAAAACGATTACTTGATAATGGAATTTATACCGATCTGGAAAAAGCGTATAGAGAAGCAGAAAAGATAATCACAGAAGTAAGAGTTGAGTTTAAAAAGAAACAGGAAAAGAAACAGTTCCGTTCCCGGATTAAATCAATCAAACGAGCACTTTCAGATGATGAGTTCAGAAGTAATATTCCTTACAATCATAGGCATCAATGGAGAAAAGAATGAATGATGATGAAATAAAAAACACCTATCTGACTGGCAATGTTTTTCAGAATGATAGAAACAGGCCGGAAATTAAGAAAACACTTGAGCAGAAAATTGCTGGAGCGCAAAATAAATTAAATTACCTTAAAGCCAAAGAAAAAAGAGATAGCAAAAAAGAAAACACACGACAAAAAATAATTCTTGGTGCAGAGGTTGCCAAGGTTTTAAACTGTGATATAAGTGAGGTAGATAAGCAATTACTCTTTGGCTTGTTGTTAGAAGTTCCATCCCTTCATACGCACGATATCGAAAGGTATAAAGTAAATGGACAAATCTACATTGAAAGAGTTCTCAAGAAGTTCAGGCCATAAAGTCATTTCACGTCCGAACAGCTCCCCAGCCTAAAACTTGTTTTAGGCTGGGGAGCTGTTGAGCAAGCCCCAGAGGGCGCGGTAGCCATTTTTATTACCATCAGTCGCAGCAAATAACAACTCTTCCTCAAATGGCAAAATCTTCCAGAACCTTACCGCTTTCCAGTGCAGCTGCAATCACTTTTGGTGTACGTCCCAGCCCTGTCCATGTTTTCTCGTTGCCATTTTCATCAGTGTATTTGTATTTAGCCGGGCGAGCTGGCCGAACAGCAGAAGGGCGTGAAGATTTAACATTACCCAGCAGCTCAGACGGGTCAATGCCATCTTCAAGCATCTGTGCACGGAGGGCTTCGATTTTTCCCTGACGTTCAGCATGTTGGCGTCTGTCATGAACAAGATCCGTGAACTTTGATAGGATCTCTTCCAGTGTAGCCAAATCTTTTTCTCGTGCCTGAGCGCGAAGGATACGTATGTTATTGAGCGCTTTAATAACGTCAATCATTATCTTTTATCCTGAATGTTTAAAACCCTTATAAGGATAGCAGAACACGGACAGGAACAGATAAAATCTAATCTCCATTATATCCTGTTGTTGATTTTTATATATTATATATCAAGTAGTATTGACCTCTTTTTTATTTTTGGTAATTGATTAGTACGTGAAATAAAAAGGACGATGAAAATGAAAAAACAAAATAGAAAAGGGTTCTCCTTGTTAGAACTCGTATTGGTGCTGGGTGTGGGTAGCATGATGGCATTCATGCGTTTTCAGGATATGAAAAAAGAACAGGAAACGATGACGGCTAACGCTGTTGGTCAGCAAATGAAGCAGATAGGGGAGGCGGTAAACGGGTATATTAATATCCGATATGACAAACTTTCTACTCTGACTTCAAGCAGCAGCCAGTCAAGCGATCCGGGTCCCCGTGTCTGTAATGCTTCAGGCTGTGAAATCACATACCAGACACTGGTTAATGAAGGGTTATTACCTGCGTCATACACCGGGATTAATGCGCAAAAATCTTCATATAAAATTATATTAAAACGTTCAGGAATATCACCTAACTATGTAGTTAATGGTCTTATTACAACGACTTTGCCTTGGATGGAAGGGGATAAGTATCGTTACGATTTATTGGGTCGAGCGATGCAAGCGGCAGGTATTGATAGTGGTATGACGCAATCAGCAACGTTAGCATCAGGTTTACAGGGTTCATGGAAAGAGGCATCTACAGATTACAGTAATATCACAAGTGCTGGATTGATGGCCTATCGCGTAGGATATGATTCCACCATGTATTCTGTTTATCTTCGTCGTGATGGCACATTGCCGATGACGGGGGATCTTAATATGGGAGGTAAAAGCATCAAGAATGTCCAAGATATAACTGCTGTAGGAACTGCGACTGCTAATGTTCTGAATTCCACAGGAGATACAGTTGTCGGTGCACATATCCGTGTTGGCGGTAGTGCTCAGGTCAATGGTTCAATAAATGCTAATAACACTGTTTCAGCCGAAAATATCCAATCTAGAGGCGAGACATACACGCAGAACTGGTTCAGAACATTAGGTGATGGAGGTATATACTTTCAGAAATGGGGTGGTGGTTGGAATATGACTGATGCAAATACTATTACCGCATATAATGGTAAAAATGTTAAAACTACCGGAGGGGTACTTAGTGGATATGTGAAGGTAAGTGGAAATATAGAGGCTACCGGAAATATTCATTCAGATAAAACTATCGACGCAAACTATTTTTTACCTAACTCGACTGAGGTTGTAGGAACAGCCTGTCCTACCCAAGGATTAATCAGTAAGGAATCCACAGGGGCTATTATTTCCTGTCAGGATGGGATTTGGCGAAGAATAAATTATGCAGCAGATGCTCCAAAACCGCTAAAAATAATTTTATCTTGTCATGCAGGAAACAACTCCAGCAATAGTTGTAGGAAAGACGTTTATACTGATTTGACTTTCTGGCGAGATGGTATTACACGCTCTGAAATAAAATTAGTTAGCGAAAGGATAACCCGTTGGTGGGGAGATGGATGTGGGAGCTGCTACCCCGGAAGTTTCACATATTCAAATGGAGTGATCCAGATGTCAGTAAATCAGGCATTTGTTGAAAGAGAATTTACATTGTCATGGTGATAAATGAAATTATATATAGCAGGCCTATTATGAGGTAGAACTGAGTTTGGAGCATCATTGCTGTAAATGATTGTATGTCACATAGCGAAAATCAAGACACTTCCACAGCACAATATTCAGGATTTCTTTGTATCAATTTCAAAAAAGGCATAAATTAATTCTGATTCTGAACAATAATTCTTTCCAGTTCCTGCCAAATATTATCGAACAGATCCCATTATGAAACATACTGGGGCTAAGACAGAAAACCTGTTTCATATGCTGATTTTTATTTGGGATATGTGTAAACTGATAAGGAAGCATAGTGTTAGACTCTTTAAAGATGAATCTGGGAGAGACAACTATGCCATCTGATATGTTAAAATTACATAAAACCTAGACATCGTAGTTGACTTCAAGGTGAATGAAATGGATAAAGAATTACTGAAAGAGCAAGAGCGCTTCTATGAGTTCATAAAAAACTATGAATTTATAAATAATAGTGGAAGGCTAGATCTTGAAGCTTTTTGTGTGAATTTATCTATGTGTTTTAATTGTGATGGTGTCTTAGAACAATCACCTCACCCTGATAGTGTGTATGAACTTCTTATATATCTGCTTTCAAATTATGCAACGAAAGATGAAATGGATTTATGGGTTCAGACCCAAAAAATAATTGATTGGAAACCGGGTCACGCATACATGTATCCTAATAAGTACAGAACCTGTATTCACGTTGCCGGAATGGTTCCTGTTCTACACCACTGGATCTATAATATCGGACATACTCTAATGGAAATACCAGAACCAGATAAGACCGGTAAGTATTTCGAATGGGTAAGTCGTGATTGGACCTTCGTATTTACATTTATAAATGGTCTTCATGAGTTCTTTTACAACTATCTGAAGGCTTTTGATAAAAATATATCGAGAAAATCAGGGTGTTCTCTGTTTGAGAGTCTTCATCTCGCGAGCAATAATGATGTAAATTTTGACGATGCGGCGGAGATGGTAAAAAAGAGAAATGATGCTCAAGGAAAAGCTTTGGCTAGAATAGAGAAATCAATATTATCAGGCTTCTATCTTGAAGCAATTGTCTTATCAGAGTGTGTAATTAGCAATATTCTATACAATTATTTAGAAGCTAAAGACACAAAGCTACAAAGCCATAGCTTGAATAAATTGATTAAACTTATGCGAGATAAATATGAAGGGGATGTGGAATTACTAAACGAACTGGATAGATGGAGAGTTCAAAGGAATAAAGCAGTTCATGGATTTGTTGAGTCATCAATTGAAGAGATGGGTATCAATCAAGAGCAATTTCTTGAATTCTCCAAGTCTGCATCAGAAAAGGGACTTGAACTTTGCAAAATGACTTTTGACTGGTATTTAAGTTGTGCGGTTAACTTCATTGAAACAAAATTTGTTCCGTAGGTTAAATCGTTGTAAATATGCTGTCTATACATGCTGGCGTTCGCAAGTATATTCATTCTGATGATGGAAGAGTATAGGCTGATGGCAACAATCCAATTTTATCGATTTTGGCGATCGTTCAGGCGGTCACCTTTAATATGATGGTGACCGCACAGGTTTTTTTTACCGGGTCCTACTGCGAAATAATATTAAGCTATGTAAAAGACATCTCAAATTTATATTGAAATATTATTTGTTAGTTTTTTTGATAATTCATCAATCGAAATCATTGGCGATGTTTTATGTATGATTCTATGGCAATTTGAACATACTATTGCAAGGTCTGATAACTTAGTGATAATAACACCGTCTGATTTATGTAATGGTATTAAGTGATGTACTTCGCAAAAACCATACCCATTTTCGCCATAAAATTCGAAAAAATCGAAGCTACATACTTCACATTTCAAATGACCTTTTTCTTTTAGTGTAATTCGTTTTTTTTCCTTAACAATTTTTGAGTTTCTTTCTCTTTGTATATGTGCTCTAAGTCTCGGATTGCCTTCGGCACCCATGGCTTCTTGGTCTACATCTGGTATTTGAGTGTTTTTGTCAAAATTAGCAATAAGATTTTTTACTTTAGTGACATGTTCACCACTTTCTGGAGTGTTGGCATACCAAACATTACTTTGTCCAATTCCACCTTTCACTGCTCTAGGGATCATTAAACTTCTATTATCCGAGGGTAATAAAAAAGCATCCTCCCACAGCGCTTTTATTCTAAAAGTAGTTATGCCATTATCTCTATGTTTTGATGAAGGATATATTAAATCTTGTGGCTCACGGAATACTGTCGCATTTTTATACCAACCAACAACGGCAGTACCACCAGACTCAGGACCAGCTAGCCAAACAACAGTTATACCATCAATTTTCTCAGCCTTCCTGCTGGCTCCTAATTTTTCTATTTTTATCTGGCCTGTTGGTTGTACATATCCATATACATATCCATCAGAATTCGTAAAGTTGCAAACTTCATGGCCTATGGCTGTTTTATTGTAGGACCCACCTCGCTCGATTGAATCCCCGTCAATTCCATCATATTTGTTCATCCATCCAATGTTGCAAAATAGGATTGTCATGTTCTATTCCTTGTTTCTTGATAATATGAGCACATAAGAAAATTTTTTCAGGAACCCATTTTACGGAGGGTGTTGTTGATGATTTTTTCAGATTGACTTACAGTAATCGAAGATAAATTTATTCATCCTGCTGTTTCCATTAAATTTCTGGACGTCTGTTAGCTACACAATACCCCGCCCAATCATCCATCAACGCCACACGCTTAGGCCATAACGTTCCGCGCTGATAAGCGGCCTCTGCTTTATCAGCCAGTTGATGGGCCAGTGCGTGTTCAATAACTTCACGTTGATGATCTGTAGTTTCACCAGCCCAGTCACGAAATGTTGATCGGAAACCGTGCTGTGTTAAACCACTATGGCCCATTCGTTTCAGTACTGCCAGCAAAGACATATCAGATAGCTGTCCACCACGAGGGGCAGGGAATACAAGATTATTGTCCTTGAAACGTGGTAAAGCCTTTAACAGGGCTACTGCAGCGTCAGACAGCGGTACACGATGTTCTTTCCCGGCTTTCATCCTGTTGCCGGGAAAGAACATCGTGTACCG
>NZ_JAGRQY010000270.1:0-4225 GCF_018223905.1 Klebsiella sp. 28 | reverse complement strand
TTCCTGGCCTGCGTGCTGGCCGCCGGGATTTTCGGCGCGCTGACCGCCAGCCGCAAAATTCTCTATATTCAGGCGCTGCCCGCGCTGCTGGCGCTGGTTGCCGTGCTGACGCAAGCGTAGGGCCTTGATCCAAAACAGAGAAAGCAGGCGCTAAGGCGGGTACTATTTGCCCCCTTTGGTCGGTCATCGACCGTTAATACCTTCTGAGTTCAGAGGCATTTTTATGACATGGCAATCCTTCAAACAGGCCTGGCTTATCCGGTTCTGGTCTCCTGTCCCGGCGGTCATTGCCGCGGGCATTCTCTCTACCTACTATTTTGGCATCACTGGCACCTTCTGGGCGGTGACCGGCGAATTCACCCGCTGGGGTGGTCAGCTGCTGCAGCTGCTGGGCGTCCACAGCGAACAGTGGGGCTATTACCAGCTGATACATCTCGAAGGGTCGCCGCTGACCCGCATCGATGGCAGGATGATCATCGGCATGTTCGGCGGCTGCCTGGCCGCCGCGCTGTGGGCGAATAACGTCAAACTGCGCTTGCCACGCAGCCGGATCCGCATTGCGCAGGCCGTGGCGGGCGGCATCATCGCCGGGTTCGGCGCACGGCTGGCGATGGGCTGCAACCTGGCGGCCTTCTTCACCGGCATTCCGCAGTTCTCCCTGCACGCCTGGCTGTTTGCCATCGCCACCGCCATCGGCTCCTGGTTTGGCGCCCGCTTCACGCTGCTGCCCCTTTTTCGCATCCCGGTAAACATGCAAAAAGTGTCCGCCGCCTCGCCGTTAACCCAAAAACCGCAGCAGGCGCGCCGCCGCTTCCGCCTGGGGATGGTGGTCTTTTTCGCCATGATCGGCTGGGGCCTGCTTACCGCCGCAGACCACCCGGCGCTGGGCCTGGCGATGCTGTTCGGTATTGGCTTTGGTCTGCTTATCGAGCGCGCGCAGATCTGCTTTACCTCCGCCTTTCGCGATATGTGGATCACCGGCCGGACGGTGATGGCGAAGGCGATTATCTTCGGCATGGCGGCGAGCGCCATCGGTATCTTCAGCTATGTGCAATTGGGGATGGCGCCGAAAATTATGTGGGCCGGTCCTAATGCGGCGATTGGCGGGCTACTATTTGGCTTTGGCATCGTGCTGGCCGGCGGCTGTGAGACCGGCTGGATGTACCGGGCGGTGGAGGGCCAGGTTCACTACTGGTGGGTTGGGCTGGGCAACGTCATCGGCTCAACGCTGCTCGCCTGGTGCTGGGACGATATCGCCGCCCCGCTCGCCACCCACTGGCAGAAAGTCAACCTGCTGAACGCCTTCGGTCCCTTTGGCGGACTACTGGCCACCTATCTACTGCTGCTGATCGCCCTGCTGCTGGTGATCGCCTGGGAGAGACATTTTTTCCGCCGCCAGGCGGCGGTCCGGACCGTGAAGGAGAGCGCATGAAAAACATCATCCCTGATTATCGCCTGGATATGGTCGGCGAACCCTGCCCGTATCCGGCGGTCGCTACCCTGGAGGCAATGCCTTCCCTGCAAAAAGGCGAGATCCTAGAAGTGGTCAGCGACTGTCCGCAGTCGATCAATAACATTCCGCTTGATGCAAGGAACCACGGCTACACGGTGCTGGATATTCAACAGGATGGCCCAACCATTCGCTATTTGATTCAGAAGTAGCGCCGTTTTCCCGCCGGCGGCCTTCCCCGCCGGCGCTTGTCTCCTCGTTCCCGCCTCGCCGTTCGCTTACGCATCGCTGACCAGGTAGCCAAACGATTGCAATAGATTGTAACACTTGAAACCGTGTTCCAGTTACGCAATAACCATTAATATAACGCGCCTATATTATTAAAATGCGAATAAGTTATTTAGTGAATGGTTTCTGCCGCTATCGGCCAAAGCCGCACACAGCGACACGATAAGGATCGAAATGGAACTGCTGGTCAGGCTGGGTCATTTTTTTGAGCAAGCGCGTTCTGACGCCGACTATGCCACCTTCGCCAATGAACTGCGTCGGCATCAGGTCTCCTACTACATCTATTTTGTTTCCACCGGCAATATGAATTTCGTAATGGCAAACGACGAGGTGGTCTCGGTAAAAAGCGCCCGCGGGCTGCTGCGCGTTCGCGCTGAGGCCAGCCATTGTCTGACCAGGGCCGCCGTTATCCGCCACTTTGCCCGGGCCATTAACTTTGAACAGTACTGCCGGGATCTCGCCAGCGCCGGGGTGTTTAAGTGGATCGTCGATCTGGAAGAGGAGACCCGGCACTACTGGTCGAAGGATAATACGCTGTTATATAAAGAGTGCCTGATGCCCCCCTGAACAGGTCTCAGGGGGAGGCGGCGAGAGTCAGCCTTTAATCGCGGGTCTGCACCCAAAAGGCGTGGATCAGGCCAGGAATATAGCCCAGCAGGGTCAAAATGATATTGAGAATAAACGCCCAGCCGAAGCCTTTTCCCAGCAGCACACCCAGCGGCGGCAGAATGATAGTGAAAACGATTCTCCAGAATCCCATAACCTCTCCCTTCGTCTAACGTCAATTTTTTACTAAGCTATTCAATAGTTAAGCATAGACGCTTTTCGTCGTTTCGCCAGCAGGCAGCCCCCTCATCTCTGGTAACAAAAATCATTCCCTGCCGTCACGGGCAAAAAAGACCGGGAAAACATTCACTTTTCCCCTCTCCGGCCCGCAGGCCCTGGCAAAGCGCACAGATTGTCAGTTGACCAATCAGGGGGACAGGGCTAAGCCTGGAGGAGTTTCATCACATCGAGTCGTTTTACCAACCGGAGAATATCCATGAGTAAACTTGGGATTAATGGATTTGGTCGTATCGGACGTCTGGTGTTACGTCGTTTATTAGAAGTCGACAGCAGCCTGGAAGTGGTGGCTATCAACGACCTCACTTCGCCAAAGGTGCTGGCCTACCTGTTGAAGCATGATTCAAACTACGGCCCCTTCCCGTGGAGCGTCGACTTTACCGAAGATGCGCTGATCGTCAACGGCAAAACCATTACGGTGTATGCCGAAAAAGAGGCGCAGCATATTCCATGGCAGGCGGCAGGCGCCGAGGTGATTGTGGAGTGTACCGGGTTCTACACCTCGGCCGAGAAATCGCAAGCCCATCTCCAGGCCGGCGCGCGCAAAGTGCTGATTTCCGCCCCCGCCGGCGAGATGAAAACCATCGTCTACAACGTCAACGATGACACCCTGACCCCGGATGACACCATCATCTCCGTGGCCTCCTGCACCACCAACTGCCTGGCGCCGATGGCCAAAGTTCTGCAGGATGCCTTCGGCATCACCGTAGGCACCATGACCACCATCCACGCCTATACCGGCACCCAGTCGCTGGTGGACGGGCCGCGCGGAAAAGATCTGCGCGCCTCCAGGGCGGCGGCGGAAAACGTTATCCCGCACACTACCGGCGCGGCAAAAGCCATTGGCCTGGTGATCCCTGCCCTGAGCGGTAAGCTGAAAGGCCATGCCCAGCGCGTACCGACCAAAACCGGCTCAGTGACGGAGCTGGTATCGGTGCTGGAGAAAAAGGTGACTGCGGATGAGGTCAATCAGGCGATGAGGCAGGCGGCTGAGGGCAATGAATCCTTTGGTTACACCGAAGAGGAGATCGTCTCTTCCGATATCATCGGCAGCCATTTCGGTTCGATCTACGATGCTACCCAGCTGGAGATTGTGGAGGCCGGCGGCGTACAGCTGGTGAAAACCGTCGCCTGGTACGATAACGAATACGGCTTTGTCACCCAACTGATCCGCGTGCTGGAGAAATTTGCCCGCTAAGTGAACGGCGGACAGCCTGCGCTGTCCGCCGGTTCTGTGTGGAGTGCCTCAGGCCTGCAGATAGACCACCTGGGTCTGCAGGTACTCATTCAGGCCGTGGCGGCCATCTGCGCCGCCGATCCCCGACTTACGCCAGCCGGCGTGGAACCCCTGCATCGCCTCAAAGTTCTCACGGTTGATATAGGTTTCGCCAAACTTCAGTCCCTTAATCGCTTTCATCGCCACGTTCAGATCGCGGGTATAGATTGAGGAGGTCAGGCCATAATCGCTGTCATTGGCCATCGCCAGCGCCTCATCGAGGGTCGAAAAGGCCACCACCGGCAGCACCGGACCGAAGGTTTCCTCATGGATAATGTCCATCTCCTGACGTACATCCAGCAGCAGGGTCGGCGGATAAAAATAGCCTTTGCCCTCCAGCGGCTGACCGCCCAGCGCCACCCGCGCCC
>NZ_JAGRQY010000027.1:0-10604 GCF_018223905.1 Klebsiella sp. 28 | reverse complement strand
CGTTTTATATTTGGCCATTGTTTATTTTATGGTAAAATTAATAGGCGTGTATGGGGTCGCTCTTACTATAACCATTATAGAATCTTTTATAATAATCCTATTTTCTCTTTTTGTATTTAAGCAAAAACTAGTAAGGCTAATATAAATATTATTGTGTTTAATTGGCTTAAAAGGTGTAAATACATTTCTCTCTCAGTTGATTTTATTTTAAATTTATAATTAGTCAAAATATCTATTTGATTATTGAGTGTAATATTGTTTCTTATTTTGCGCTATGATATTTACATGCTTTGAGCTAATATAACCAACCTTTTAAGCTGTGAGTGTCTTGCAGCGATCAAACCAGACAGGAGTATGTAATGTCCAAGCAACAGATTGGGGTTGTTGGTATGGCCGTGATGGGGCGTAACCTTGCGCTGAACATCGAAAGTCGTGGTTATACCGTGTCCGTTTTCAACCGCTCCCGTGTAAAGACCGAAGAAGTGATTGCCGAAAATCCAGGCAAGAAGCTGGTTCCTTACTACACAGTACAAGAGTTTGTTGAATCCCTTGAAACACCACGTCGTATCCTGTTGATGGTGAAGGCTGGGGCTGGCACCGACAGCGCCATCGATTCCCTTAAGCCTTACCTCGATAAAGGCGACATCATCATTGATGGCGGCAACACCTTCTTCCATGACACCATCCGTCGTAACCGTGAACTGTCTGCCGAAGGTTTTAACTTTATCGGTACCGGTGTTTCCGGTGGTGAAGAGGGAGCTCTGAAAGGGCCTTCCATCATGCCTGGTGGGCAGAAAGAAGCCTATGAGCTCGTTGCTCCGATTCTGAAGCAGATTGCTGCAGTTGCTGAAGACGGTGAGCCATGTGTGACCTATATCGGTGCTGACGGTGCTGGCCATTATGTGAAGATGGTTCATAACGGCATCGAGTATGGCGACATGCAGCTAATTGCTGAAGCTTATGCGCTGTTGAAAGGCGGTCTGGCTCTTTCCAACGAAGAGCTGGCTCAAACCTTCACCGAATGGAACGAAGGTGAACTGAGCAGCTACCTGATCGACATTACCAAAGATATATTCACCAAGAAGGATGAAGAAGGTAAGTACCTCGTTGATGTTATTCTTGATGAAGCAGCAAACAAAGGTACCGGTAAGTGGACTAGCCAGAGTTCACTGGATCTCGGCGAACCTCTGTCTCTGATCACCGAGTCCGTGTTTGCTCGCTATATTTCTTCGCTTAAAGACCAGCGTGTAGCCGCTTCGAAAGTGCTGAGTGGTCCGCAGGCTCAGCCGGCCGGTGATAAAGCTGAATTTATCGAAAAAGTGCGTCGCGCGTTGTACCTCGGTAAAATCGTTTCCTATGCTCAGGGCTTCTCACAGCTGCGTGCTGCTTCTGATGAATACAACTGGGATCTGAACTACGGCGAGATCGCTAAGATTTTCCGCGCTGGCTGCATCATTCGTGCGCAGTTCCTGCAGAAGATCACCGATGCTTATGCGCAAAACGCTGGCATTGCTAACCTTCTGCTGGCGCCGTACTTCAAACAGATCGCTGATGACTATCAGCAGGCGCTGCGTGATGTCGTGGCCTATGCCGTGCAGAATGGTATTCCGGTACCGACGTTCTCTGCCGCAATTGCCTATTACGACAGCTATCGTTCCGCAGTTCTGCCAGCTAACCTGATTCAGGCTCAGCGCGATTACTTTGGTGCGCACACCTATAAGCGTACCGATAAGGAAGGCGTTTTCCACACTGAGTGGTTAGATTAATATTTATATTATTAGACCTTCATGACTTTATTGGAGGTCTAATAAAAAGCTTGAGTATTATCAAGATCTATTATGATGAATAGTGAAAAATTAAGAATTTCGCTATTTGTTTTTAAAGTGTTCATCCGATATTATCCCCATGAAATTACATCTCAATCATTTTAATATGGAGATGTATGCAATTATTTTCTTTTTGCATGAGTAATCAAAGGTAAATAAAATATGAAGATTCTTGTCACCGGTGGCGCAGGCTTTATCGGCTCTGCCGTGGTTCGTCATATCATTGAAAATACCCGGGATGAAGTCCGCGTGCTGGACTGCCTGACCTACGCCGGCAACCTCGAATCCCTGGCGCCGGTGGCCGGGAGCGAACGCTACTCGTTTTCCCAGACTGATATCACGGATGCTGCTGCCGTGGCGGCCCAGTTCAGCGAGTTCCGCCCGGATATCGTGATGCACCTGGCGGCAGAAAGCCATGTGGACCGTTCCATTGATGGCCCGGCCGCCTTCATCCAGACCAACGTAATCGGCACCTTCACTCTGCTGGAAGCGGCCCGTCACTACTGGTCCGGCCTTGGGGAAGCGCAGAAGCAGGGCTTCCGCTTCCACCACATCTCCACCGATGAGGTGTACGGCGACCTGCACGGCACCGATGACCTGTTCACCGAAGAAACCCCGTACGCGCCGAGCAGCCCGTACTCTGCCTCCAAAGCGGGCAGCGACCATCTGGTTCGCGCCTGGAACCGCACCTACGGCCTGCCGGTGGTGGTAACCAACTGCTCCAACAACTATGGTCCGTATCACTTCCCGGAGAAACTGATCCCGCTGACTATCCTTAATGCCCTGGCGGGTAAACCGCTGCCGGTATATGGCAACGGGGAGCAGATCCGTGACTGGCTGTATGTTGAGGACCATGCCCGTGCGCTGTACAAAGTGGCGACCGAAGGCAAGAGCGGCGAGACCTACAATATCGGCGGTCATAACGAGCGTAAAAATATCGATGTGGTGCGCACCATCTGCGCCATTCTCGACAAGGTGGTGGCGCAGAAGCCGGGCAACATCACCCACTTTGCTGACCTGATCACTTTTGTCACCGACCGTCCGGGACACGACCTGCGCTACGCCATTGATGCCGCGAAAATTCAGCGCGATCTGGGCTGGGTACCACAGGAGACGTTCGAGAGCGGGATTGAAAAAACCGTGCACTGGTATCTGAACAACCAGACCTGGTGGCAGCGCGTGCTGGACGGCTCCTATGCCGGTGAGCGCCTTGGCCTCAATAACTGATATCTGACTAATTAAGGAATAGATTTATGAAAGGTATTGTTCTGGCCGGCGGCTCCGGCACGCGTTTATATCCGATCACCCAGGGCGTCTCAAAGCAGCTGCTGCCAATCTACGACAAGCCGATGATTTTCTACCCGGTGTCCGTCCTGATGCTGGCGGGTATTCGCGACATCCTGATCATCTCCACCCCGGACGACATGCCTTCCTTCCAGCGCCTGCTGGGTGACGGGTCGCAGTTCGGGGTGAACTTCAGCTACGCCATCCAGCCGTCGCCGGACGGCCTGGCGCAGGCCTTTATCATTGGCGAAAAGTTCATCGGCAACGATGCCTGTGCCCTGGTGCTGGGGGATAACATCTACTTTGGTCAGAGCTTCGGTAAAAAGCTGGAAGCGGCGGCGGCGAAGACTTCCGGTGCCACGGTGTTTGGTTATCAGGTGCTGGATCCGGAGCGCTTCGGGGTGGTGGAGTTCGACGAGAACTTTAAGGCGCTGTCCATCGAGGAGAAACCGCTGAAGCCGAAATCGGACTGGGCGGTGACCGGGCTCTACTTCTACGACAACAACGTGGTGGAGATGGCGAAGGACGTCAAGCCTTCTGAACGCGGAGAGCTGGAGATCACCACCCTGAACCAGATGTATCTGGAGCGCGGTGATTTGCAGGTGGAACTGCTGGGGCGCGGATTTGCCTGGCTGGATACGGGTACCCATGACAGCCTGATTGAAGCTTCTCAGTTTATTCATACCATTGAGAAGCGCCAGGGGATGAAGGTCGCCTGTCTGGAAGAGATAGCCTACCGTAATCAGTGGCTGTCGGCGGAAGGGGTGGCGGCTCAGGCGGAGCGTCTGAAGAAAACCGAGTACGGTGCCTACCTGAAACGTCTGCTCAGTGAAGACTGAAGCCGCACGGCCATTAAAGGAAAATAACAAGATGAAGATATTACTGATTGGCAAGAATGGTCAGGTGGGCTGGGAGCTGCAGCGCTCCCTGTCCACGCTCGGTGATGTGGTCGCGGTGGATTACTTTGATAAAGAGCTGTGCGGCGATCTGACTAATCTGGACGGTATCGCGCAGACCGTGCGTACCGTCCGCCCAGACGTGGTGGTGAATGCCGCCGCGCACACGGCAGTGGACAAGGCCGAAAGCGAGCGGGAGCTCTCCGACCTGCTGAACGATAAAGGGGTGGCGGTGCTGGCGGCGGAGTCGGCGAAGCTGGGTGCCCTGATGGTGCACTATTCCACGGACTATGTGTTCGACGGCGCCGGCAGCCATTATCGCCGGGAAGATGAGGCAACCGGCCCGCTGAACGTCTACGGTGAAACCAAACGTGCCGGTGAACTGGCGCTGGAGCAGGGCAACCCGCGTCACCTGATTTTCCGTACCAGCTGGGTGTATGCCACCCGCGGCGCCAACTTTGCCAAAACCATGCTCCGCCTGGCGGGTGAGAAAGAGACGCTCTCCATCATTGACGACCAGCACGGGGCGCCCACCGGAGCAGAGCTGCTGGCAGACTGCACGGCGACGGCAATCCGTGAAACGCTGCGTGATCCGGCGCTGGCCGGTACCTATCATCTGGTGGCCAGCGGCGAGACCAGCTGGTGCGACTACGCCCGCTATGTGTTTGAGGTGGCGAGAGCGCACGGTGCAGAGCTGGCGGTTCAGGAAGTGAAGGGCATTCCGACGACGGCCTATCCGACGCCGGCGAAGCGTCCGCTCAACTCTCGCCTGTCGAATGAAAAATTCCAGCAGGCATTTGGGGTGACTCTCCCGGACTGGCGTCAGGGTGTGGCTCGCGTGGTAACAGAAGTCCTGGGTAAATAAACGGGTGGCAAAAGATGAACATTATTAAAACAGATATTCCTGAGGTGCTGATTTTTGAACCGCGCGTGTTTGGTGATGCGCGGGGTTTCTTCTTTGAGAGCTTCAGCAGCAAGGTGTTTAATGAGGCTGTGGGCCGCCAGGTGGAATTCGTCCAGGACAACCACTCCCAGTCCCAGAAAGGCGTATTGCGCGGGCTGCACTATCAGCTGGATCCGCACGCTCAGGGCAAACTGGTCCGCTGCGTGGAAGGTGAGGTATTTGACGTGGCGGTGGATATCCGTCGTTCATCGCCAACCTTTGGCAAATGGGTGGGCGCGGTGCTCAGCGCAGAGAATAAACGTCAGCTGTGGATCCCGGAAGGGTTCGCCCACGGGTTTATGGCGCTGAGCGACACGGTGCAGTTTGTCTACAAGGCGACGAACTACTACGCGCCACAGTCAGAGCGGAGCATCATCTGGAACGATCCGGAGATAGGGATTGACTGGCCGGCGCTGGGCGACTGCGCGCTGTCGCTGTCGGAGAAAGATCTGCAGGCACATACTCTGGCCACTGCAGAAGTTTATAAATAATTAGGTTGTTTTTCCTAAAATGGCGGGTTCCAAATGGAACTCGTCATGTTTATTCGTTTACAAGCTTGGTCAACCGACCGACTTGACTTACCTTCCTTCTCAGCGTAAAACCGCGCACAGCATTATTTAAATTCGTGGCTAGCCGCCATTACCCAGTTAACTGATTAAAGTGTAATCGAATGAAAATTACTATTTCCGGTACAGGTTATGTTGGTTTATCGAACGGTGTCCTGATTGCGCAAAACCACGAAGTGGTGGCCCTGGATATCGTACAGGCCAAAGTGGATATGCTTAACCAGAAGATCTCTCCGATTGTGGATAAAGAGATTCAGGAATATCTGGCAGAAAAACCGTTAAATTTCCGTGCCACCACGGATAAGCACGACGCATACCGTAATGCCGACTACGTGATCATTGCCACGCCGACCGACTACGATCCCAAAACCAACTACTTCAACACCTCTACGGTGGAAGCGGTTATTCGCGATGTCACAGAGATCAACCCGAACGCGGTAATGATCATTAAATCGACCATCCCGGTGGGGTTCACCCGCGACATCAAAGAACGTTTAGGGATTGATAATGTTATTTTCTCTCCGGAGTTCCTGCGTGAAGGCCGTGCGCTGTACGACAACCTGCACCCGTCGCGTATTGTCATCGGTGAGCGCTCTGCGCGTGCCGAACGTTTTGCTGATCTGCTGAAAGAAGGCGCGATCAAGCAGGATATCCCAACCCTGTTTACCGACTCCACCGAAGCGGAAGCGATCAAACTGTTCGCTAACACCTATCTGGCGCTGCGCGTTGCCTATTTCAACGAGCTCGACAGCTATGCTGAAAGCCAGGGGCTGAACAGCAAACAGATTATCGAAGGGGTATGCCTGGATCCGCGTATCGGCAACCACTATAACAACCCGTCCTTTGGCTACGGCGGCTACTGTCTGCCGAAAGATACCAAGCAGCTGCTGGCGAACTACGAATCGGTCCCGAACAATATCATCGCGGCTATCGTCGATGCTAACCGTACCCGTAAAGACTTTATCGCGGATTCTATTCTCGCTCGTAAGCCGAAAGTAGTGGGTGTATATCGCCTGATCATGAAGAGTGGTTCGGACAATTTCCGCGCCTCTTCTATTCAGGGCATCATGAAGCGCATCAAGGCGAAAGGTATTCCGGTTATTATCTATGAACCGGTGATGCAGGAAGATGAGTTCTTCAACTCCCGCGTCGTGCGCGACCTGAATGCCTTCAAACAAGAGGCGGATGTGATCATCTCTAACCGTATGGCGGAAGAGCTGGCGGATGTCGCGGATAAGGTTTACACCCGCGATCTGTTTGGCAACGATTAATTCTGCCGGTCTGTCACTGGCGGCCTGCCGCCGCCAGTGTGTTCCTTTATCCCTCCTTCATTTCTCTTTCCCCGAGCCTATTTTCCGCTCATTCAGATTAACCTCAATAAATTGTGATGGACATTACGATCCTGCTCAAAAGCCGTTGCGGATTGAAAACAGGTCCGATAAGTTAAACTTACCTTGTGAAGAGCTACCGTCACTGTGATGTAGATGCCGGAGATAAGCGCCGGGAGGTAAAACAAAGCCTGCAACGCAGGCTTTTGTTATTTATGTCTTATGAAAAAACAAGGGACAGGGCGCCAGTAGCGTTATTTTTTTCTTGCCTTAAGGCCATGCCAAAACGCAGAATGAATAGTCATTCTGTCATATCATTTTTTTATCTCTTAATATTATCTTAATCTAATTGTAATACGGAGCGGGCCTTACCACTTGCGTTTATTAAACGTCAGTTTCGTTTTTTTTCTGTCTTTTAAATAAGAAATTAAAAAATAAACGGAAATAGCAAGTAGTATGGCAGCCACCACTAAGAAAAATAGGTTTTCCATAATATCTACCACATAGCGTATGTTGATTAAATTATTAGGTTGATAAGCAATGCGCCAGTTTTGTTCTGTAGCATGGCTTGCTCTAACATATCCTGGATTTAGGAAAATTCCTACAGAGTGTAATGTTTTTTATTACTCAGTATTTCATGCTACTTTTTCGATTGGAAACGGCATGGATACAGCCGAAGTGCAGTACTGTGGCATGTGGAGATTTGCTTTTTTAACAAAGGCTGGATGAAACTGGTTTCAGTTAGGCCAACTAAAGGGTAAAAAAATACGCTATAGCATAAAATATTATATATAACGTAATGCAGCTGCAGTTGATTCACATAACGTAAGGGTATGCAGAGTAGCTGCAAGAAGTTGCCGCAACCTGACGATTGCGGCAGGGCAGGGGGATTAGATCTGATAGTAATCCTTGTACCATTCCACGAAGTTCTTCACGCCGTCCTTCACTGACGTTTGCGGCTTAAAGCCCACCAGGTCATACAGCGCTTGGGTGTCTGCGCTGGTGTCCAGCACATCTCCCGGCTGGATCGGCATCATATTCTTCTTCGCTTCCATTCCCAGCGCCTCTTCCAGGGCGGTGATGTAGTCCATCAGTTCCACTGGTGAGCTGTTGCCAATGTTATATACCCGATACGGCGCGGAGCTGGTGGCCGGGGAACCGCTCTCAACGGTCCAGTCGGCATTGGCCTGCGGGATCACATCCTGCACCCGAACCACCGCCTCGACGATGTCGTCGATATAGGTGAAGTCGCGCTTCATTTTGCCGTAGTTGTAAACGTCGATACTTTTTCCTTCCAGCATCGCTTTCGTGAACTTGAACAGCGCCATATCCGGGCGACCCCACGGACCATAAACTGTAAAGAAGCGCAGCCCGGTGGTCGGGATGCCGTACAGATGGGAATAGGTATGCGCCATCAGCTCATTGGCTTTCTTGGTGGCGGCATACAGGGAGACCGGATGATCGACGGAATCTTCGGTGGAGAACGGCATTTTACGGTTGAGGCCGTAAACCGAGCTGGAGGAGGCGTACACCAGGTGTTTCACCTTGGTATGACGGCAGCCTTCCAGAATGTTCAGGTACCCCATCAGGTTAGCGTCTGCGTACGCATACGGGTTTTCCAGCGAGTAGCGCACGCCGGCCTGGGCGGCCAGGTGGATCACGCGGTCAAATTGCTCTGTGGCGAACAGCTTTGCCATACCTTCACGGTCGGCCAAATCCAGCTGCTGGAAATGGAATGCCGGAGATGCCAGGCGATCCAGACGTGCCTGCTTCAGGCTGACGTCATAATAGTCGTTCATGTTGTCGATTCCGACAACATCATGCCCTTCATTCAGCAGGCGCTGCGCGATATGGAAGCCGATAAAACCTGCGGCACCAGTGACCAAAAACTTCATATTTTTCCTCCGGGGTGTGGATATCCCGTTCTACATAAGTGCCGATTTTACACTGGCTTGCGGTTGGGATCACTTGCTTTGCCATGACAAGATATGCAAGTAACTGTAAACAGCGGCGTCTGAGAGTAAATGCCTTGTAATTAATTATCATTCGTGAAAGGTATTAAGCCATTCAGAAGATGAAAAGCACTATAGAAACCAATATAAACAATGGGTTATCTGTTTGTTTCGGTTTTATCGAGTATTGCTAGGTTTTAGACGCGGTCTGGCCTCGTAGAGTAAAGATTGTTACTTTGGTTTGCCCGGTGTGTTTGTTTCCCGAGAGCTCATTTAGCGATAATGCCATCATATCGTCTAAAGTGTGTCCATTTTTACATTGAGAAAGCCATGCACCGGATTTTTACTTTTATTCCTTACTTGCAGAGTTATAATACGTTGCCGTTCTATTTGGCAGACTTAGGTATTGCTTGATAAATCATCACCAAAAGTTGTTATTAATATGCAAGAAATTATTTCAGAATTTCATGCTGTCCTTAGATGGTTCTTTTGCATGTAAGGGCGTGATGAGCAGGTGAGGGGAGTGCTACGCCAGGCATGCTGCTTGCGGAAATGAGAAAGTCCTGATAGCTAACGGAGAAGGGAAACGCCAGAGTAAAGCCTTTTTGTAGCTAAGGTAACGAGATGCATGGCTGTACTGAACAGTAATGCCATCTGCAGTGCGGTTTGAACGGATGTGAGTGCTAAAAACTCGGTGGATCACGCATTTTGGTTGCGATAGCCAATGGCGGTAGCGTGGAAGAAAACATAAGGTGATTTTTTAATTTATTGAATTAAAAGGGTTTTTATCGTTTATGGCTGGGGTGTCGCTTGCGCTTCCGTTCAAATCATTGGTTGCAGTCGATGAATGGCAGCTGGCCTGATAAACTTTGCCCGCAGCACAAAGCAGTCAGTTTCTCGACTGTTGAGCCTGACAGGATCGGCGAGGTAGACCTGGTATGACTAACTCATTCAGTGGATATTTGCAGAATAATTTATGAGTATAAAGATGAAGTACAATTTAGGGTATTTATTTGATTTACTTGTTGTCATAACAAATAAAGATCTAAAAGTGCGCTATAAGAGCAGCATGCTAGGCTATTTATGGTCAGTAGCAAATCCATTGCTTTTTGCCATGATTTATTATTTTATATTTAAGCTGGTAATGAGAGTACAAATTCCAAATTATACTGTTTTCCTCATTACCGGCTTGTTTCCGTGGCAATGGTTTGCCAGTTCGGCCACTAACTCATTATTTTCATTCATCGCTAACGCTCAAATTATCAAGAAGACAGTTTTTCCCCGGTCCGTGATTCCGCTAAGTAATGTAATGATGGAAGGGTTGCATTTTCTTTGCACCATCCCGGTTATTGTAGTCTTTCTTTTTGTTTATGGCATGACGCCGTCATTGTCCTGGGTTTGGGGTATACCTCTCATTGCTATTGGCCAGGTGATTTTCACCTTTGGTGTTTCAATCATCTTTTCAACGCTGAACCTGTTTTTCCGTGACCTGGAGCGCTTTGTCAGTCTGGGGATTATGCTGATGTTTTATTGTACGCCGATTTTATATGCGTCTGATATGATTCCGGAAAAATTTAGCTGGATAATTACCTACAATCCGCTAGCGAGTATGATTCTTAGTTGGCGTGATTTATTCATGAATGGGACTCTTAATTATGAGTATATTTCTATACTCTATTTTACGGGAATCATTTTGACGGTTGTCGGTTTGTCTATTTTCAATAAATTAAAATATCGATTTGCAGAGATCTTGTAATGCACCCAGTTATTAACTTCAGTCATGTTACAAAAGAGTATCCTCTGTACCAT